>CAYRYZ010000010.1:28024-30510 GCA_964428745.1 uncultured bacterium
AGGGTTGTTCATTTTCATCTTTGATGTATGTCAATAATTTCATTTTATAATAACTTTCTTAAAGTTTATAGGTTTCCACGTAGGGCTTGCTCTTTTTCAATCGATTCAAATAATGCTTTAAAGTTTCCCTTACCGAAACTATTTGATCCCTTTCGTTGAATGATCTCGTAAAAAAGAGTTGGCCTATCTTGGATAGGTTTAGTAAAAATTTGAAGCATATATCCATTTTCATCGGAATCGAGCAATATTCCTAGTTCAGCAAGGATATCAATATCTTCATCAAAATCCCCTATTCGGTTCTTTAATTTTTCATAATATGGCTTTGGTGTTTTTAATAATTCAACTCCATTAGATCTTAATTGTTTTACAGTACTAATTATATCTTTTGTTGACATAGCTACGTGTTGAATACCAGGGCCCTCATAAAATTCAACAAATTCTTGAATCTGTGATTTTTTAAGTCCTTCTGCTGGTTCATTAATGGGCATTTTTATTATTTCATTTTCATTTGCCATTACTATTGAACGTAAAGATGAAAATTCAGTAGAAACATCTTTATCATCCACACTCCAAAATCGATGCCACCCAAAAACTTTTTCATAAAACTTACAAGTTGGCTCCATTTCTCCATTTGGTTGATTGCCAACAACATGATCAATATGAATCAGCCCAGTTGGATTTGCAACAGTTTGCACATCCATGACTTGGTATCCAGGTAAAAATACCCCATTGTATTTTTCTCGCTCAACAAAAGTATGAGTGGTATCTCCATAGGTTTTAATAGTTGCGATTATTGCTTCACCTTCTTCATCTTCGATCATTTTTGGTTTGGATACACTTTCAGCTCCACGATCTGTGGTTTCTCGCCATGCATTTTCAGTATTATCTACGGAAAAAGAGATATCTTTTACTCCATCACCATGCTTATCAATATGTTGACCAATTTCGGTTCCAGGAACAAGAGGAGAGCTTAATACGAATCGAATTTGATTTTGCTTCATCACATAGCTTACTTTATTGCGATTCCCAGTTTCGAGGCCTTGATAAGCAATTGGTTGAAACCCCAATGCTGATTGATAATAATGAGCTGCTTGCTTTGCGTTACTCACATAAAGTTCGCAATGATCAAAGGAGTTTATTTTAAAACTATTCATATTAAGCTCATAAATTAACGATAGATTCTAATTCAGATATTAGTCTATTATTTTGTTCTTCAGTCCCAATAGATATTCGAATATAATTAGGCAAACCAAATGGTGATAGATTTCTAACAATAATTCCTTTTTGCAAAAGTGCACCTGTAATATAATTCGCCTTTTTTTGAGATTCCCAAACTGTTGTAATAAAATTTGTTACGGATGGAATTATTGTAATATTAAGTTTTGATAAATTCGACTCTAGAAATTCATAGCCAACTCGATTTAACATTAATGTCTTATGTAAAAAATCTTTATCACCCATTGCGGCAATTCCTGCTGCCATTGCAATCAGCGATGGTTCAAAAGGCTCTTTAACTTTCATTAAGTTATTGATAAGCCTATCATGCGCAAATCCATATCCAATCCTAAGGCCAGCAAGTCCATAGGCTTTTGAGAAAGTTCGTAGAGTAATAACATTATCATAGCGATAGTTCATGGAATCGGGATAGTCTTCTTTTGATTGTGCATATTCAAAATATGCTTCATCCAAAATGATTAAGACTCTTTCTGGTATATCCGAGTAGAATGCATCGAATTCCTCTTTTGTGATATATGTTCCCATTGGGTTATCTGGGTTTGCTATATATATTATTTTTGTTTGATTATTAAGTTCATTTACCATGGATTTTAGATCATATCGATAATTTTTCATGGGGACCCAATGGACTTTTTTCCCTGATGCATTGGCTAAAACGCGAAATCCAATAAACGAATTATTAGCAGATATCAATTCATCGTTACCCATTAAGAAAGTTCGAATGATAGTAGACATAATACCTTCGCTGCCAGCGCCTAGGATAACATTTTCCATTTTTATATTGAATGCTTTAGCAAGCTTATTTCTTAGATTATATCCAGAAGCGTCAGGATATCGATGAAGTTTTTTTAGAGATTTTTCTATTTCTACCAGCGCTTTGGGGGATGGACCAATAGGATTTTCATTAGAAGCTAATTTATCAATATCCTTCAGGCCCAACTCTCGCTGGACTTCTTCAATAGGTTTACCTGGAACATAATTTTCTAACTTTTCAATATATGATGGTACTAATGGCATTACAATGGCAATTGGGTTCTGTGCTTAAATGTTGATAATACAACGGATGTTTTTAAATGTTGAACATTAGCTAGCGCTGAAAGTCCATGTAGGATTAATTCATCATAATGAGGGATGTCACGCGTTGCTATTTTAAGTAGAAAATCTCCTTCGCCAGTAATATGATGGCATTCTAATACTTCTTCAATTCCTAATATTGATTTAAAAAAATCATCAACAGGAGTTGCGCCATG
>CAYRYZ010000010.1:30610-43090 GCA_964428745.1 uncultured bacterium
TAATATTACAAAAGAAAATATAATAAATATTTAATATAACAAAATATTATTCTATAATCATATAATCCTTAAGAAGATTATGTTTCTGATATTAATTTCTTAGCTGGCAAATGACTATTAAAGGTCCATTAATCTCAGGCACTTTTATTGAGCGTCCTAATCGATTTATTACTTTGGTTAATATTAATGGGAAAATAGTCCGTTCTCATCTGCCGGATCCTGGACGGTTAAAAGAACTGTTGATTCCAGGAGTAGAAGTTCTTTTAAGACCCGCATCAAACTTACTTAAAAGAAAAACGAAATATTCAACTGTTATGGTTCGCTTTGAGGGAAAACTGATATCATTGGTTTCGACGCTGCCCAATCAATTTATTATGGAGTCTATAACAAACAATATCTTACCAATGTTTAAAAAGTATAAAATAATTAGACCTGAAATACCTTATGGGAACCATCGCTTTGATTTTTTATTAAATGATTATGAAGATTCTACATTTTACTTAGAGGTAAAATCTGTGACTTACGTTAAAAACGGGTTGGCACAATTCCCTGATGCTATCACATCAAGAGGCACTAGACATGTAGGTGCTTTGGCAAAATTGACGCAAAGTGGGATTAAAACAGGTATTTTATTTGTTTGTCAAAGAGATGATCCGATTAGTTTTGCACCTATGTGGGATAGAGATCCCACTTTTTCTAATGCACTATTCGAAGCATCTAAGATTGGTGTCAATATTTGGTGTATATCAACAAAAGTAACGGAAACTGAAATGACATTTAAGGAAGAAATTCCTGTAAATTTGGAACCACCAACATCAGATTAATTTAGTTTGCAATACCTAACAATTAACAAATTTTTTTTGAAATTCTTTGGGATATTATGTATCTCATTAATTATTTATTCCTGTGCTGCAGTCTCTCCTCCTAGAGGTGGTCCGGAAGATAAAGATCCTCCTGAGTTAGTTGCATCGGATCCAGAGAAAGGTTCGCTCAAATTCAAAGGTGGTAAAGTAAAATTAATTTTTTCAGAGTACATTGATGAGAAATCAATTAACTCAGCAATTCAAATATCTCCTTTATTAGATCCACCAGTTGAAATTATATATAATGATGATGAGATTACTCTTGTTTTCCCCGAAGAATTATTATCTAATCAAACCTATGTGGTTACAATTAATCGAAATTTAAAAGATGAGCGTAAAGTAGCATTGAAACAATCTATTCAAATTGCATTTAGTACAGGAAACGTAATTGACGAGGGTGAGATAAAAGGGCAAATATATGGTGAGGATAAGTATGCTGCTCATTTATGGAAACTAGCAAATGGCTTTATTGATTCTATATTTATAACTGAACCTCTTTATGTATCTGAAGCTAATGATGAAGGATTCTTCAGTTTTAAATATCTTTCTCCTGGAGATTATGTGCTAATAGGCTTAGATCGAAGTGCAGCCGGCTCAGCTTTGGTACCTCAGCGAATGGCATATGGTGTAAGTGCTCAAAAAATATATTCAATTGGAAGAGACAGTACAATTTCTGGAGTATCGATTCGTCCTATTCGTGAGATACCTCAATTAAAATTAACCTATGGAGAATGGGTAGGCAGAAAATGGGGTTGGATCAATTTCAATCGGGAAATGGGAGAACCTGTCTTTGAAGGAGTAAAGCTGATTGATTCGGATCAAAAGGTGATTATACCTGAATTAAAACAAGATTTAGATGATAGAAAGAAATTTCTGATAATCTCGCCAGACACATTATCAATCGGCAAATCGGCATTTATGATAGATAAAGTATTGATAAATGAAAAAGTTGAACTTGAGGATGCAAAAATAAGTTTTAGAACAGTGACTAAAACAGACACATCTAATTTAGAAATTCTTAAACCAACATCCTCAACATCAATCAGATTAGATAAAGGTGGTGGGCCAGATTTTCCAATTATTTTTTCAAAACCGATTATGGAATTTTCAGATTCTTCATTTATGGTAGTTGCAGATTCAGATACTACTATAGCAAAAGTGGAATGGATTAATCCAACTAACGTACTATTTAACCCTTCTGATGGATGGGCCGAGAAAAAAGATTATGAACTAATAATTGTTTCATCTGAATTAATTCCAATAGAAGGGCGATCTTTCAAAGATTCATTAATATATCTCAATATAAAGTCAGGGAAAAAAATAGGATACGGAGGTTTAAAAGGCTCTATTGAATTAGATTCAAAATTGGGATTGATTGAATTACAAAGCCTGAAAAATAAAAAAGAAATCTTCCGTTCTAGTGTAAATTCTAATAATCATTTCGAGTTTAAAAAAATACCTGAAGGGTCCTATTCTTTAATGGTTATAAATGATATTAATAAAGATGGTATTTATAATTATGGTTCTGTTTTTCCATTTAAGGCTAGTGAGTGGTTTTACAGCCATTCAGACACATTTAAAGTTCGAGCTAATTGGGATATTGATCTAGGGAATATAGATTTATTAAGGGAGAAATAATTTTATGTATGCAGTAATAATGGCTGGTGGTCGTGGCACAAGATTTTGGCCATCAAGCAGAAAAGCGAAACCAAAACAACTATTAAATGTTTTTGGTAGTGAGACCATGTTACAAATCACAATCGATCGGATGAAAAAATTGAAATGTGTCGAAGATATTATTATTATTACTGGAGAAGATTTGGCACCCCAGATACGCAAAACTATCAAAGGGGTAAAATCAAAAAATATTATTGCAGAACCATCAGAAAAAAACACTGCCCCTGCAATTGGCTTAGCGGCTTTACATATCAAGAATATTAACAAAGATGCGGTAATGGGTATTTTCCCAGCAGATCATTTAGTTGTTGGTGCTCAGAAATTTGCTAGGGCTATTCGCTCTTCTATACAATTAGCAAATAAAGATCAAACATTAGTTACAATCGGAATAGATCCAACTTATCCTTCAACTGGATATGGATATATTCAGTATGATATGAAAAATGCAAAGAATCACTTAAATGGATTTCATGTTAAGACTTTTGCAGAAAAACCTCATGAAAAGCTGGCAAAACGATTTCTTAAAAGTGGTGATTTTCTATGGAACGGTGGAATGTTTGTTTGGAAAGTAAAATCTTTATTTGATCAACTTGCGTTATTGATGCCTGAATTAAATGAACAATTAAAAAGAATTGAAAAAAGAATTGAAAAAAGACAAGATTATGATAATATATGGAAAAATATAAAATCGGAATCCATCGATTATGGTATTTTAGAAAAGTCAGATAATATTTATGTTATAAAAGCTGAATTTGAATGGAATGATGTTGGATCTTGGAATTCTGTCTATGATTTATCTCCCAAGACAAAAGGGGATAATGTGATTCGGGGCGATGGGATAGTATTAAATGGGAGTAGAAATTTTGTGCAATCTGAAAATCACTTTACTGCTTTAATGGACATTAGTGACTTAGTCGTAGTTCATACAGAAGATGCAACTCTAATTATTCCAAGAGATAAGGTGGAGAGTATTAAGGAATTAGTTGATTATTTAAATAAGAATAATAAGAAAGACTTTTTATAACTATTAAAAGAAAAATAAAAAACGAACAGATTTTAGAACTCTTTGAACAATTAGCAGAAAAAATGCAGATTAATATTGTTCATGGAAAAGGTGATTTTATTGGGGGTATGTGCTCAATTAATGATGAATCATTTCTTGTTTTGAATAAGAGGAAGCCTATTGATCAGCGATTGAATATTTTGGCAATTGAATTCGCAAAAATAAATTTAAAGAATATTTATTTATCTCCTATCCTTCGTGAATTCATTTCAAATTCACAACAAGGGTTGTTTTAGCCCATTTTCATATTTATTTACTTGATATAAAGCTATTTAAATCGTTACAATTCAACCTACTATTTTTTTATCCGAGGTAGTAAGACAAAACCGAATTATTATAATTATAAAGGTATAATATGAAAGACTACGCAGCTAAAGATATCCGCAACTTTGCCATAGCTGGTCATGGCGGATCAGGAAAAACTATGCTTGTCGAAGCAATGTTATCAAAAAGTGGAGAGATTAATCGATTAGGTTCGATTGAGTCAGGTAGCACTGTTTCTGACTATCATCAAGATGAGCATGATCGGCAAATTTCAATCCACTCATCTCCTCTTCACTTAGAGTGGAATGATATAAAATTTAATTTAATTGATACTCCAGGATATCTTGATTTTATTGGTGAAACGATATCTTCTTTGGCAGTGGTAGATGCAGCTGTTGTTGTAGTTCATGCAGTAAATGGAGTTGAAGTTGGGACTGAACAAGTATGGAATTATGCGAGTAATTATGGACTACCAAAAATATTAGTTGTTAATGGTTTGGATAGAGAACACACTCAATTTGATAAGGTCTTGCAGCAAGTAAAGGATCATTTTGGATCTAATGTTTTTCCTATGCAGTTGCCAGTTAATGCAGGGCCTGGATTTAATCAAATTGTGGATGTCTTAAGAAGTGAACTTATTACATATAGCACTGATGGTAGTGGAAAATATTCTGAAAGTGATATACCCGAAGATTGGAAAGATAGAATTAAGACTTTGCATGGAGAGTTAATTGAATATGTGGCCGAATCAGATGATTCTTTGCTTGAGAAATTTTTTGAAGAGGGTAGTTTAACTGAAGAAGAGATGAGAGAGGGATTACATCACGCAATTCAAAATCAAGTTTTTATTCCATTATTCTGTACAGCATCAACTCAAAATATTGGCGCAGCAAGATTAATGGATTTTATATCAAAATACGGATCATCGCCCGTTGATCGTTCAAGCATACAAGCAGAAGATGCTAATTCAGGTGAGGAAGTAAGTGTTGCATTAGATGGTGGCGAACCTGTAGTGCATATTTTCAAAACCATTAGTGAAGCACATGTAGGAGAGCTTTCATTTTTTAGAGTTTATTCTGGCTCGATATCAACTGGAGCTGATCTTCAAAATACAACTCGAAGTACCTCAGAACGGTTTGGCCAAATGTTTTTAATGAATGGGAAAGACCGAACAAGTGTTTCAAAGTTAAACGCCGGAGATATCGGTGCTGTAGTAAAATTAAAAAATACGCATACTGGGAATACATTAACAGGATCTAATAATAGGGTTAAATTATCCTCTGTCGAGTTGCCTAGCTCAAATATTCATCTAGGATTGAAATCAAAAACAAAAGGCGATGAAGAAAAGATAGCTACTGGATTGGCAACTATACATGAAGAGGATTCAACTTTTATATATAATGTAGATCCTGAGTTGCACCAGACAGTACTCTCAGGTCAAGGCGAGCTTCATCTGCAGGTCTCGATTGATCGATTACAACGCAAATTTAATGTTGACGTTGAGACATTTAAACCTCGCATACCCTATCGAGAGACTATCAAAGGTTCGGGGTCCTCAAAGTATCGTCATAAAAAACAAAGTGGTGGTGCAGGTCAATTTGCAGAAGTTAGGATGCGGATCGAAGGTAAACCAAGAGGTGATGGAGTAGAGTTTGTTCATTCTCTGGTGGGACAAAATGTTGATCGAGTATTTGTTCCTTCTGTAGAAAAAGGTGTAACTGCGGCATGTACAGAAGGAGTATTGGCTGGTTATTCTGTTGTTGATGTAAAGGCAGATTTCTACGATGGGAAACAACACCCTGTAGATTCTAAGGATATCGCATTTCAAATGGCAGGTAAACAAGCTTTCCGAGAGGCATTTATGCAAGCTCAGCCCTGCTTACTTGAGCCTATTTTGAATATTGAGATCAAAGTGCCTGAAGAATTTATGGGAGATGTGATGGGTGACATGTCAAGCCGTAGAGGGAAAATCATGGGTATGGATACAGAAGGGACATTTCAATTAATCAAAGCCCAAGCTCCACAGTCTGAAATGTATCATTATTCAACAACGCTCAGATCATTGACTGGAGGTCGAGGTATTCATTCAGAAAAATTTAGTCATTATGAAGAAGTTCCAAAGGAAATGGAAGTAAAAGTAATAGCTGAATCAAAAATTAGTCAAGAAGAAGAGTTATAATTGAAAAATCTTTGGGCCCCTTGGCGGATGGAATACATCCGGTTAAAAAAACACACAGATAAAGGGTGTGTTTTTTGTACAAAATCCAAAGAAAAAAAGAATGATAAAAATAACCTAGTTCTTTTTCGGGGAGAAGAATCATTTATTTTGATGAATCTTTTCCCTTACAACAATGGTCACCTTATGGTTACACCTTACGACCATGTTGACACTATGGACTCCTTAAGCCAAAATTGCATGACTGAGATTATGGATTTATCAAATAAGTCGATGATAATAATTAATAAAATCTTGAATTCAGAAGGTTTCAATTTTGGTGCAAATATTGGAAAAGCCGCTGGAGCTGGAATTGCTGATCATATACACTTTCACATTGTACCTAGATGGAATGGCGATACTAACTTTATGCCCGTCATTGGACAAACTAAAGTTATGGTTGGAGGGTTATTGGAAACATATAATGAGTTAAAACCCAGTTTCGATCAACTAAGCTAAATTATGAATTTTTCTCAAACCTGGTTACCATTTATTTATTTATATGGAGTTGGTGGAATAGCTTTTATTATTGGCATGTTGATTATAATAAGAAGTAATGCACTTCGATTAACATTTCAGAGGCACTTAAAGTGGCTTTTGGTGCTTATTTATGGATTTCTTTTCTATGCTGCCCTTCATGCTTTTCTAATTTATGTTGCAATTGGTAGTCAATAATGAACATTGAAGTTGGTACCCAGTTAGATAAAATTGTCATTTTAGTCTATTTTGCTATAGTAATGGGTTTTGGTGCTTATTTTGGAAAGTATAGTAAAACAACGACAGACTATTTTTTTGGTGGAAGAAGATTTGCTTGGTGGTTAATTACAATATCCATTGTGGCAACCGGGGTAGGATCACATAGTTTTGTAAAATATTCCACAAAGGCTTATCAATACGGATTGTCTTCAACAATGACATATTTGAATGATTGGTTTTTTATGCCTTTATTCATGTTTGGTTGGTTACCAATTATCTACTACACCAAAGTTCGTTCAATCCCTGAGTATTTTGAACGAAGATTTAATTCTACAGCAAGATATTTAGCCACAATGATGATTTTATTATATATGATTGGCTATATCGCGATACAATTTTTGACTTTAGCTACTGCATTGTATAAGATTTATGGTATTCCTTTAATGCTAACAGTTGTACTAATTGCCATTGCAACGACTATCTACATGCATTTTGGAGGTCAGACATCTGTTATTTTTACCGATCTTTTTCAAGGTTTTATTTTAATCTTTGCGGGATTGTTGTTGTTTTTCCTTGGTATTCAATTCCTAGGTAATCAGGTTGGCATTAATGGATTAAGTGCTTTTTGGATGAATTTGTCTCCAGTGCAAAAACTCCCCCTTGCTCACTTTAATCATCCTCCAGATTTTAATTTTGTTGGTATATTTTGGCAGGATGGGATTGCAGGTTCAGTGGGATTTTTATTCTTGAATCAAGGATTAATTATGAGATTCATGGCCGCGAAAAGCGTAAATGAAGGTCGCAAGGCAGCTGCAATCAATGTTCTATTTGTACTCCCAATTTCTGCTATAGTGGTTTCTAATGCGGGTTGGATAGGTAGAGCTATAACAAATGTGGCACCTGGGATGCTTCCATCAGAAATGGCCGCTAATGATGTATTTGTTACTGTAACCAATATTGTTTCATCTCCTGGAGTATTTGGATTTATAATAGCAGCACTTTGTGCTGCTTTAATGTCAACAGCAGATACTTTAGTTAATGCCTCTTCAGCCGTGATTGTAAATGATATTTATCGTCCCCTATCAAAAAAAGTAAAAAGCGAAAAACAACAACTAGAATTCGCAAGATGGACATCTATTGGTGTTAAAGTAATTGCAGTACTTTTAGTCCCTTTTTTCAATTCATTTGATTCGATTTATGAAGCGCATGGATGGTTCCACTCCACATTCACTCCGCCCCTAGTTGTAGGTGTATTTTTAGGGATTTTTTGGAAACGCTTTACCTCTCAAGCAGTGATTGCTACATTTTTAGGTGGAGCTTTTTTAATGATATTAGGCCAATTTTATCCAGAATTAATTAGCCCATTTTCTCATGGTATAGAATTAAGACCAGGGCGCGGGTATTCATATATTGGAGCACTTTATAATATTATTGTATGTGCAGGTGTTGGGGTAATTGTTTCACTATTTACAAAGCCAGATTCTTCTAAAAAATTAATTGGATTAACAGTATATGATGTGCACAAACTAAAATCTATTTTTAAAGGGTCAGATGCAAATGAGGAAGAAGGAGAAACTCCAATAGTTAGTTGGAAATTAGACCCAAAAAGTTCTGATGTATTAAAGTTCTCAATTAATGATATGAAACTAATGAAAGCAAATCCAGGCGATCTAGTATATATTCAAGACTCTAGGTGGTGGCTCGGAGGTTTGAAGTCTGCTCATTCAAAATATGGGAAACCACATAATGAAGACGGAGTTGTTTATATAAGTTCATCACATCTTGAACATGGTCAATTTGTTGAAGGACTAACCTTAAGAGCTGAAAAGGAAATGTGATTATATTAGTCTACCCAATTTAATTATTATAAATTTGCCGCGCTTTTAATTCTATTTTTTATACTATAGAATTCCGGAGTAGCTCAGTTGGTAGAGCGAGTGGCTGTTAACCACCAGGTCGGGGGTTCGAGTCCCTCCTCCGGAGCAGAAAAGGCTCAGTTATAAAAGTAAACTGAGCCTTTTTCTTTATAGTCATAAAGGTTCGTGTAATAAATTCCTATTCAAAATTTATGAGATTAATTATCAGAATTTTATTTTTCTTTACTGTTTTTAACCTACTATATGGTCAGGATCCACCTAGTATTAAGTGGAATCAAATCAACACTGAGAATTATCAGTTAATTTTTCCTCGCGAACTAAATCAAGAAGGGCTAAGAGTAGCTAATACCCTTGAACATGTTCACTCAGCAATAAATAAAACATTAAACAGTAACCACAAAAAGATTCCAATTGTTTTACGTAACCGTAGTTCAATACCAAATGCATTTGTATCTCAAGCTCCTTGGATGTCTGAATGGTTTAATGTCCCCTTGCTTTCCAAGGAGATGGGGACAAATGAATGGTATAGAGATTTAGCAATCCATGAGGGAAGACATATTGCTCAAACAAATTATATGAATAAAGGTACAAGTAAGTTATTACGATTCATCTTTGGTGAATCTACCCAGTCATTTTTTAATGGATTATTGTTTCCAGCGTGGTATTGGGAAGGTGATGCAGTAGGGTTGGAGACTGCATTAACTTATTCGGGTAGAGGGAGAATTCCCTATTTTGACGTTATATCAAGATCATTAAGTATAAATAGAAAAAAATTCAATTATCATCAGGCACTGTATGGATCGTTCAAAATGGTTTATCCTAATAGGTATGAATTGGGATATTATTTAACCACACATGTAAAAACAAATTTTGGTGATCAAGCATGGCCTAAAATTATCAATAAGACCTTACAATGGCCGTTTACATTAAACCCCTTATTCCCTTTTTCAAGATCAATGCGAATAATAACAGGTGCGACAACTAAACAAATCCACAGTGATACATTTTACGATTTAAATGAACTTTGGGCTAAACAAATTGAAAATATTGTTGAAGATAAAGTTGATGTATTAAGTCAGAAACCAGATATTATTACAAATTATAGTTTTCCTTCGAGAGGGATTGACAGCAGTTTTGTTGCATTAAGATCTGGATTAGATCAAGTGCCAACAATTGTAAAATTGGAAAACGGAAAAGAAGCTGAAATAGAGAAAATTCCTTCTTCAGCTATTATTTTTGGTTATCACTCTAATGGCTATAAGGCTGTTTGGTCTTTCTATGAACCCGATAAAAGATGGACAAAATTAAGTTGGGCAAACCTTGAAGTCATTGACTTTAAAACCAATCAAAGAAGAGTGATTACATCTAATCAACGACTTTATAATCCTAATTTTTCTCATGATGGGGAAAAGATTGCTGCTGTATCATTTTCTCAAAATAGAAATAGTTTATTAACTATTCTGGATACTAAAGATGGTGAAATTATTGATCAGGTGGAAGCGCCTAATCAAGGAACTATTATGTTTCCATCTTGGTCTAGAGATGGGGGAAAGATTGTATTTACATCTCAGAACTTTGATGGGAGGGCAATCTATATTTATGAGATCAATAAGCGAATTTTTTTGAAAATTAAATCTGAAACGTGGGAGGATGTATCGCACCCTATATTTTACAATAATTTTATTATTTACGAGTCGCCGTATCAAGGGATTGATAATCTCCTAGCTATAGATATTAATACTAAAGAAGAATATTTAATCACATCTAGAAAGTTAGGTGCTTATGACCCCTCTATAACTAATTCAGATGAATTACTATTTAGTGATTATAGCTTAATGGGTAAAAGGATAGTAATTAAAGATCTTGATTCAAATAATTGGTTGCCTATTCCTTCACTAGTTTATGATCCTGTACGCTCATTCCAACCTATGTTTGATCAGGAAGAAGGGCCCATATTTGATGAGCCAGTTCCATCAAACCCTTATGATATAAAACCCTATAATTCTATGAACAATCTATTCAATTTTCACAGCAGATATATTTTTGATAGTGAATTTGATCCAACTTTAGGTTTGCAATCAGATAATGTTTTAGGAACAATGTCCATCTTGGCAGATGTATCTTATGACCAATTTAAAAAAACATCAACCAAGCGTTTAAATATTGTTTATAAAGGTCTTTATCCCATAATGGATTTTAAACTAAAAAAATCTGAGCGGAGTGAAATCTATGGACCCTATAAACAAAAATTAGATTATCGAAATGATACCATAAAATATAGAATTAATGAAAAGTGGGATGAATCTACAATTGATGCAGGCATTGGAATTCCTTGGATTAATAAAGTGAATGGAATCAATAATAAATACTTTATCACTTATGTTGGTTCTAAAGTTATTTCACGATCAAATTCAATGCTGTATTATGATTTTGATAAAGAGACCATTCCCAAAGGATTAATACTTGAGAATAAAAAGAGTGCACCACAAAGAGATGGGAACATTCTCCCTGCATATATTGAAGGAACCTTTATATCTCAAAATGAAGCCGCAAAAAGAGATCTTCAATCAAGTGGTTGGTTATTGAATGTATATGTTGGTGGTATGCCTTTTGGTGGATTGTGGTATGGTGAGCAAATTTCGACTCGGTTTAGTGGAAATATTAAAGGTTTAGAAAAACATCATTCTTTTTCATTGTTAGCTCAGTATGAAAAAAATGATTTTTCAGGTAATTATTTTTTTCCTAGTAGAGTTAAATATCCATACGGCTATAAATCTTTTTATTATAATAATGCTTGGAAGGCAAAATTGATTTATCGCTTGCCTCTCATATATCCTGATAAAACATTATTGTGGGGGGTAAGTTATTTAAAACGGGTGCAGGGAAAATTATTTATTGATACAATGAATACGGATCTCTCAAAAGATATGCTAATAAGCTTGGGCAGTGGACTCGTTCTGGATCTTGGTGGTTTTTTTGATATTGTATTTCCATTATCGATATCTTTGAATTATTATTATCAACCGAAGACTGGGAATCGTGGAATTCAATTGGAATTTGAATAATTAACAATTTTTCGTATTTTTAAGGGCGGATAAATTTTTTTATTTAATCTAATTCGAGGTAATTATGAGTAATCGCGGTGATGATAGAAGAAAAGGTGAGCGAAGGCGATCACAAGAACGCAGAAAAGAACAGTTGCCAGTGGAGACTGAACGTCGCGACGAAGATAGTAGGAGATACGATTCAGAGCGAAGATCTGGGGAGGATCGTCGAAATAGCTAAATATTAATCTTGGTATGAAAAAATTAAATAACATCTTTTCCCTATTCCTTATACTATGGATGAGTGTATTTACCCAAATAAGCACTTCTCATATTGGTCACGGACATGAACTAATTTCTCCAGAAGCCAGTTTATGTGCTGATAATTGCGAAATAGAATCCCATGGCAATGCTGGCAATGAATGTGAATTATTCTTCGCCAAGCGGCTTATAGAAAATGATGGTTATAACACCATCACAAATACTTTGCCCATTGAATTTGATGAAAATCAAATATGGGTGGCAAATAAGTCTTTTTATACCGCACTAGATAATAACGTTTATCTTGTTCGCGGTCCCCCTATCATATAGTAATTCAACTAAATAACATATCTCCTTCAATGGAGATCCCATCATTAATTAACATTAAAGGAAAAATTATGTTAAAAAAATTGATCGGGGGACTATTTATAATATCAATATCTTTTGGCCAAACCACAGCCAACCCCCAATTTAGTGTGGTAGGTGATTTAATTATGAATGACCTTCATAATAATCCAAA
>CAYRYZ010000011.1:0-11657 GCA_964428745.1 uncultured bacterium
TTTTCTAAATCAACACCAAGAGACCTAATGGTCTTATAGTTTTGGGGCCCCATATATAGCGTAGATCGAGCCGACGAAACAGACTGAACTAGCTTTGTGTTAAAAACTGGTCGTCCCTCTTCAATTAGCCCGCTGACGACCGCAGCTAAGCCGGGGGTTTCTGGAATTATTGCTGAAAGGAAATATTTCGACTTAACGGCTGTCCACCTTGTTTGGCCCCGCTGGTTTTCTTCAGAAAGTTTGTTCTCTTTTGCGCCGGGCTCAAGGAGCTCATCACCAAGATATGCATAGCCTTTAAAATAAGTGTGATCGTCTTTTGTGTTTTTTTCTGAAGACGTTATGCCGCCGTTCCAAGATAAAGTATACTCGCCACGAGAAACAAAACGATCGGGGTTTTTAAATATAACCTCAAGATCAACACTATATGACATTGGATAAAAAGTAAACTTCTTTTGAACCACATAACCATTAAAGGTTGTCTGAAAAAGAAGGTTTTTTTGAGAAGTAGAAGCATCAATACGACGGGGGTTACCTATAACTGACCAATTATTGTTTAGATTAATTTGTTCACCATCAAGACTAATAAAGCCGACTAATAGGTTGTTTTTATTGATCCCATCTATAAGGTTAACAAGGGTTGAATCATATCTATCATATTGATTTAATATAAAAGAGGCAAATGAGCCCCCATTTTTATTGCTAACGGTAGATCTATATATACCGTTTTCAACCACCACCTCTTTAGTTGGAGAGCCATCGGCGATCTCAGTGGCAAGGGGGGGGCGATTAGGTGTGGCGCTAGGGTTGGGCGTTATGTCTCTTTTTAGGCTTGTGGGTGGAGTAGCAGCGAGCCCAACAGTCTCCGGGGGTCGAGGAGAAACGACATCCATATACCAGGGCGTTAATATGAGGACAACCGCAATTAATACGAACGCAAATAATGTTTTTCGATCCATTTAGCTATGGCTTTGGTATAGGATCAACGCCACCAGCGTTAAAAGGGTGGCACCTAAAGATTCTTTTTGTAAGCAAGAAAAGAGCTTTTGTTGGCTGGTGGTTCTGAAAAGCTTGTAACCCATACTCGGAACACGTGGGGTCAAATCGACAGTTTGAACCCAAGAAAGGAGAAAGGGTTGCTTTATATGTTTTTATTATTAAAATAAAAAACGCAGACAAAACCTTGTTTATAAATGAAGTCAACAAAACAATAAAATTAGGCAGATAAAACCTTTCTTCCTCTTTTTCTGCGTCTTGCAAGAACGCGCTTTCCACCAACGGTGGACATACGCGACCTAAAGCCATGTTTGTTTTTTCTTTTTCTTTTACTTGGTTGGAAAGTCCGCTTCATAATTTGCTCCAAATTTAGCCGACAAAATTACCTCTTTTTAGATAACAAGCCCAGACAAAATAATATCGTTGAAATATGGCCAGATAATCAAAAAGACTGTTGTTTCACACTAACAAAGGTCCATAATTTGATAAAAATTCAATTGTGGATAACTTGTGGATAACATATAAATGAATCATAAGAAGTTTTGGTCAAAAGTTTTACAAGAACTAAAAAAGGAGCAGCCTAAACACGCGTATTCAACTTGGTTTGAACCCATTAAGCCAATTGGCCTAAACAAGAACTCACTAGTATTGGAATTGCCAAATCAATTTTTCTATGAGTGGATCCAATCGCATCACCAACAAACAATTGAGATCGCAATACAAAAGGTTGCAAACGATGTTCTTGAAACAAAATATACTGTTTCACCAGAAAGCCACAAGCCCGCAAGAGAAGGCATGGACGCGGAGAATCAAGTGGTACACCACATCAAACAGGAGCCCCCAAAACATAAATCTTTAAATGAACAGTACACGTTATCATCTTTTATCCAGGGTGTTCACAATGACCTTGCGAGAGCTGCTGCAAAAAATGTAACAGAAAACCCTGGAGATCAGGCTTTTAATCCTCTTGTTATTTATGGGGGCGTTGGTATGGGGAAAACACACCTTTTACATGCAATAGGGAACGATATTATTAAGAACAAGCCACAAATGAATGTAGTTTGTGCATCAAGTGAAAAATTTACACTTGATTTTATTTCATCAATCCAAAAAAATAAAACCGTTGAATTTTCCAAGTCATACAGAAATGCAGATATATTATTAATTGACGACATTCAGTTTTTTCAGGGGAAAGAACAAACGCAAGAACAGTTTTTCCACACGTTTAATGAACTGTTTCAATCTAAAAAACAAATAGTTATGACAGCAGATAGATACCCCGGAGAAATGGTTGGTTTACAAGACAGGTTATTATCAAGATTTAAATCTGGTTTATCCGCAGATATTCAGCCACCCGATTTTGAAACGCGCGTAGCAATTGTTATGGAGAAAGCAGAGCAAAACGGATTAAAGCTCCCTTATGATATTATTGAACTAATAGGAACTCACATAAAAACAAACATAAGAGACTTGGAGGGTACAATAATTCGGCTTTTAGCCCACTCATCGCTATCAAATCGCGAAATAGATTATGACCTTGCAAAAAGCGTAATAAAAGAACGCCTTGGCGACGCAGTTTCATCAGAGTTAACTGTAGAAGAAATTGTTAAGAGGGTTTCTGAAACAACAAAAATTAAGCAAAAAGATATTGTTGGCAAACGTCGTACCATGGAAATAGCAGAGGCAAGACAAATTAGTATTTATTTATGTAGAGAAATTCTTGGAACGCCGCTGGTTAGTATCGGTATGCATTTTGGTGGTCGCGATCACTCCACCGTTTTACACGCGTGTAGAGTTATTGAGAGGAAAACAAAAAAAGACCAGAGAATTTCATCGATTGTTGGGGGATTAAAAAGCGAGCTGTCGTTTGCAAACAGCTAACAGAAGAAACGATCTTTATTCTTCTTCCTCATATAAATCATAGCCACTATTATCATAGTCATAATAATCAGGATATTCGTATTCTGATGGATCGTAGTAGTCATAGTTATCATCGTTTTCTTCAAAATCATCAGCAGAGCCACTATCGGCAACAACAGCAGCGCTTGCAACCGGGTTATTATTTGATTTGGTTTGGTCTAAAACGACAACAGGTCGACCCCTCAAGCTTACGCCGAGCAGAACAGAGAAAAAGAGCAGAATAGCAGCAACAGCTGCGCCTTCTATGTTTAAACTAAACCCACCAAACATATTGGTAACCAACCCATAATTAAGAAAAAAAGCAGCCGATAAAAGAGAGCCAAAAAGAACAACCACATTTCCAGTAATGTCAGGCATCGGGGACTCCATAATTAAAGAATATATATACCACAACATTACGCCGCTGATAGCAACTAGAATTGCGCCCAAAAAGTTGCCTAAGATAGCACAATAAAAAAACCCAACGAGGGCAACCGCGGGAATAAACAATCCCATAGATGTTCTTATGTTATCACTCATAACCAGATATCTTTATAAATTTTAGGAAGAACCTCAGTATTATCTTTAGTAAATTGCTTAACTGTCAGTTGAAAAGCAAGCCTTTATACTTTTAACAAAATTTGTTCATTTTCATTAATTTATTACAATTAAAACAAGAATTATAACAGAAATGAAACAAGATATAAAAATAGCAGTTATAGGTGTCGGCCATCTTGGAAAACATCACGTACAACATTTGTCTAATATTGAAAACGTTACTCTTGTGGGGGTTTTTGACATTGATAGTACGCGCGCAGAGGGTATATCAAACACTTTTAAAATAGATTGTTTTAAATCAATACAAGATCTTTTAAAAAACGTAGATGCCGTTTCTATCGTTACTCCAACAAAAGACCATAAGGCCGTTGCAGAGGTTTGTATTAAGGCGGGAAAACACGTTTTTATTGAGAAACCAATTACAGAAACGGTTGAAGAGGCAGATGCTCTAATTGATTTATCAAATGAATACAATACGATTATACAGGTTGGACACATTGAAAGACTTAATCCGGCGCTCCTTCCTCTGTCGGAGTACGAATTAAACCCAAAGTTCGTTGAGGTTCAGAGGCTTGCCCCATATATGCTAAGAGGAAGCGATGTACCCGTTGTGTTAGATCTTATGATACACGACATTGATCTAATTTTAACCTTGATCCCGTCCCCGGTAAAACACATCGAATCTACCGGAGTCTCCATAATGACAAACTCGGTAGATATTGCCAACGCTAGAATAACGTTTGAAAATGGAGCAACGGCAAACTTAACATCAAGTCGTGTTGCAAAGGACCGTGTGAGAAAATTAAAAATTTTCCAAGAAGATCTTTATATAACGGTAGATTTTTTAATTGGGTTAACTGAAATATACAGAGCAATGGATGCGGACCAAAATGATCCTGAGGCAATTATGACGGCACCACTAGAATCAAACGGTAAACACAGACAAATATTTTATGAAAAACCAAAAATTGCAAAGACGGATGCGTTAAAAATGGAACTGATTAACTTTATTAAATCAATAAAGGGCGAGGAAAAACCGGTGGTCGATGGATCTGCGGGCAGAAACGCTTTAAAAATAGCAATAGAAATACAAAACAAAATTCTTGAAGATTTGAACAAATGATGGGCCTTAGAAAGTTTTTTTTTCAATATAGAAGCTTTACACCAACACCTATTGCTTTGATGATAATATACTTTGCCGGCGCAAACAACGCACATCGTGTTGCTGGGATATTTCTGTTATTATTGGGCGAAGGTATAAGAATATGGGCAGTTTCACACGCTGGAGGAGCAACAAGAACACGCGACGTGGGTGCGCCATCACTGTGCACATCGGGACCATATGCCCAGACGAGAAACCCACTTTATGTGGGGAACATGCTTATGTATGTTGGGATTGTTTTGATTGCTGGAATGCCAAATGAGTTTTTCGCGGTTACGGTAACAGCTGCGTTTTTCCTTGTTCAATATTCACTGATTGTTTCTTTGGAAGAAGAAACCCTAGATAAATTGTTTGGAGAGGAGTATTCCGAATATAAACAAAACGTTCCCCCGATATTTCCAAGGCTAAAGCCGTGGAAAAAAGGTAAAAAGAGAAAGCCGGCTACAATTGTACAAACACTCAAGATAGAAAAAAGAACACTGCAAAACGTGTTTCTTATTATTTTATTTATTTTTATAAGAATAAATAATTCAACCTAACAACATAGCAAGAATGTCAGGAGCAGGCAAAACGAAAAAAAAAAGAACATATTTTATAATAGCAGGTGAACCTTCTGGTGATTTACATGGGGCAAAATTAGTTGCAGCCATGAAAAAAAGGTCTCCAAACCTTCATTTCGTTGGAAATGGTGGAAATAAAATGTTGGAGGAGGGTGTTGACTTATTATATCATACAGACCAACTCAGCGTTATGGGCTTTTCCGAAGTTGTTAAGCACACACCCTTTTTGTTAAAAGTTTTTCGCAATACACTTAAGAAGATTGCAGAAATCAAACCGGACCGAATTATATTAATAGACTACCCCGGTTTTAACTTGCGCATGGCAAAAAAGTGTGCAAGGCTATCCATTCCCATCACATATTTTATCTTACCACAGCTGTGGGCTTGGAAAGAAAATAGAATAAAAACTTTTCACAAGTTTATAGATCAATCACTTAGCATTTTCCCATTTGAACAGGGATGGTATGAAAAAAGAGGGGTGAGCGCAAATTATGTTGGTCACCCGTTTACAGAGCTAGCACCCCCAAAACAGACAAAGTCTGAATTTTTTCGTAAACACAAACTAAAGGAAAGCACAAAAATACTAACCCTTTTGCCGGGTAGCCGCCAACAAGAGATTGACAAGATGTGGCCTGTTTTTTATGAAGCAGCATGCGAAATAAAAAAAAATAACAATGTAGAAATTATGGTTGCTAAATCAAGCGGTGTAAACCTAACCCACAAAGAATATTGCCACATTGAAGAAGAGGATGTCTATGCATCAATATTATATGCAACAGCTGCGATAACAGCATCTGGAACGGCGGCGCTTGAATGTGCAGTGTTAGATACGCCACAGGTTGTTTGCTATAAGCTTTCGAGTTTTTCAGCCTTTATAGCAAAACAAATGAATCGAGCTCCATTTGTATCTATGCCAAACCTAATAGCGGAGAGACTCGTTGTTAATGAGCTATTACAAAAAGAGGTCAATGTTGACAATATTTCCAGACACCTTCTACCCCTATTAAAAGATAGCCCCCAGAGAAAATTGATGTTACAAGACTTTGAAGAAATAAGAAGATCTTTAGGCCTTCCTGGCGTTTATGAAAGAGCAGCAGAGTCAATATTGAAAAGAACACAGCGTGGCTAATCCAAAAAACGAAAACAAATTAAAAACGCGAGCCCTTGTTTGGTTTGGGGCAACCCTTGGCCCAATAGTATTAAAATTATGTTATAATACCAATAAGTGGGAATATTTCGGTCAAAAACATTATGAACAATCAGCAGCAACCAACAGGCCGATTATAATTGCATCTTGGCACAGCACACTATTAACAGTTTTTATGGGGCTTTCAAACAATAATTATTATGGATTGGCGGGAAATCACCATCCAGACGCAGAAATCATTTCTAGAATTGGAAAAAAGCTTGGATGGAATGTTCTTCGGGGCTCGTCGACCGATGGTGGAAAAAAAGCTTATGATGATATGTTAGAAATTTTGCAAAAGCCAACCACCGTTTTTGCTATAACACCAGATGGGCCACAAGGACCAGCAAAAATTCCAAAAGCGGGCACAATTCGTGCAGCACAAAAAACAGGCGCACTAATAATACCAACATCAGGGCAGTCAACCCGAAGGTGGTCTTTTAAAAACTGGGACACTTTTTATTTAACTAAACCATTTGGAAGAACAGCGCTTTTCTTTGGTAAACCTATTTTTTTTGATAAAAACCAAGATTTTGCTGAATGTCAAAAAATATTAAAAAGCGCTCTAGACAAGCTTGAAAAAAAAGTAGAGGCCCACATTGGAATGGAATAAAAAAATATTGCGATTTAAGTTTTTTTTATTTCCTTTGGCACTTTTTTATCAGGCCACAATTTTTTGGAGAAACCTTCTATATAACTATAGATTTTTTATATCTAGAACACTACCCACAAAAATTATAAGCGTTGGCAATATTACCTCTGGTGGCACAGGTAAAACACCTATGGTAATATATTTGGCAGAAAAATTGAAAAATAGAGGGAAAATTGTGGCTATCCTTAGCAGAGGATATGGCAGAAAAACCGCAGGAACACAACTTGTTACTGATGGGCAACAGCTTGTTGATGATTGGAGAAATTTTGGTGACGAACCAACGCTTATGGCAGAAAAATTGAAAGGAATACCAATAGTTGTTGATGAAAACAGATACAGAGGGGGACTCTTTTTGGTAGACAAATTTAAACCTGACGTGATTATACTTGACGACGGTTTTCAACACAGATCGCTTGAGCGCGATATTGACATCGTGTTACTAAATAGTCATGATGAACAAGGGGATTATAAATTAATTCCATATGGAAAACTAAGAGAGCCCATTAAACATTTAAAACGAGCAGATATTTTGATTTTAACAAAAACAAACATAACCAGCCCAAGTTCATACTTAATAAAAATGTCCGAAAAGTTCTCTCTACTTACAATAAAAAGCCAAATCCAGCCAAGTAACACATTGTATAATGGAAATAAGTTTGTTCCTGTAAACAAAAATAAAAGAATTATTGCTGTATCTGCCCTGGGAGATCCCCGAGGGTTCCACAAAACGCTAGAACAAATGGGATTAGCCGTTGTGAATAAAATAACATTTTTGGATCACCATGACTATGTTCAAAAGGATATAGATAAAATTATAGATAAAGCAAAAACGCACAATGCTGACATAATTGTGACGACCGAAAAAGACTTGGTAAAATTAAAAAAATATAATTTTGATAAATTCGATCTTTTCAGCTTAGGAATACAATTTCAAATTGAAAGTAAAAGTGAAAAAGAATTATTTAATTATATAGAGAAACGTCTGTCTCTATAGTTTATATCTGTGCCATTCCCCACGCGAACATTATACCAACAAAAGACAGAAGAAGAGGCCAACCAGTGTTTATCATCTGCCTGGCGCTTGGGTCTTCAAAAACATGAATTTGAAACTCGTGAGACGTAACCGCCCCCCTATCATCAATTGCAACCAATATAATATCATTTGGCCCTCTCTGGTTTGGCTTAGGCTTCCAACTTAACATTCCTGTTTTGCGACTAAACGTTGAATATTTTGGGAGCTTCACCGCTTTATATGCAACCCTGTCGTTATTTAAATCTTCCGCCACGACCCGATATTTGTATTGATGACCGGTAAGGGCAACGGGCCGCGGCGTTGAAATAATATTAGGATTAATATTAACAAAAACTTTTCCATTTTGTTCGTCGCGAGTAAAACCATCGGAAACCTCAAAAGTAAAAGTACTTTCATTGATTTGACCTGACCGAGGAATCCAAACAACTTTGCCTTTTTGGCTCATTTGCATTCCTTGTGGACCCTTAATAAGGGTGTATAAAAGATCAGCATCTGTGTTTTTGTCTTCTACTTGTATATTATATTTGAAAATTTCCCCAACCATAGCAGAAATAGGTGGGCTTGAAACAATAACAGGAGGATGGTTTACATATATGTCAAAAGACTGTTCGTCTTTAGAATAACCATCTGAAATAACAAAATCAAGACGCTGATTATCAACCTGGTCAATGGTGGGGGTCCAAGAAACAGTCCCCGTATATTGATCAACCTCCATTCCGTCGGGAAACTCAAGTAAGGTATATTTTACCGGCCCCATTTTAGTTGCGACAACGCGAGGTGGCGTTCCTTTGTTGCCCTGAAAGAACTCCCAAAGAATATCTTTAATTGTTACTGTGCGATCATCAATAGATTCTATAATAATAACGAGACGGTTGTTTTCCCAAAAAATATAATCCACATATTTTTTTAAATTTAATCTTGAAACTTCTAGCGTAAGGCTATCAAGAGCATCAACCGCCTCACTAAGATAAACGGTTTCAGCGTTATTCCAATCCATAAGATATCGATCGATGTTTTCTACATAGATATCGTCGCTAATCTGTATGGAGTAAATTCGATAGTTTTCAGAAGATTCTAGCGTTACAATTTCATTATAGGGCAGTAAGGCGCCCCGGTTCATATCCGCGCTCATTATTTGGTATTGGTATTCTTCGCCTACGGATGCCTGCATAGGTGGAATGGAAACAATATTAACAGGTGCGTTAACGTAATAATTAGCCATGATTGTTTGATTAAAACGATCATCGCTAACTTCAATAACAAGCTCAGAGAAATCAATGTTTTCTCTTGTTGGTTCCCAAATGATTAATCCTCCATAGGGGTCCATTCGCATGCCATCCGGCATCTTAATCGCCGTGTAAATAAGATCATCATTTTTGTTTGGGTCAAAGACATCTAGCTGAAAACGGTATTCTTCACCAAGACTAACTACATTCATACCCATTGGCGCCCCTCGTACAATCGGCGGGTGATTTACAAAAAGAGAAACTAATTGAGAATCAACAGCAACCCCGTGATTTACTTTTATGATAAACCGCTGTGTATCAATTTGAGTAACACCAGGCGTCCAGGTTATTAGCCCGGCTTCATTTACCGACATCCCGCTTGGCTTTACAGGCAAACTAAAACTTAAAAGGTGTTCAAGGTCTGGTCTCCAAATATCAACTTTATATTTATATGGTTTATCAACCTCTGCCTCAAGAAAAGCATCCGATAATATTTTAACGCCAGCTCTAGCAAACAATGAAAAGTTTTGTGTTGCGCGATCAAAGCCATCGCTCACGACATACCTAATATCATAAACATTAATATGGGTAGAGTCAGTTGCCCATGTGATTGTTCCATCTTCACCAACCTGCATACCGCTAGGCGCCGACTCAAGTTGATATTTTAGAGAAAAATCAGGGTTTCGATCGATTATTAATGGTTTGTAAACAAAAGTGTCGCCAGCAACAAACTCTGTACCAAGTGGCTCAGAAAGAATAATTGGAGGATCGTTTACATAAACCCACAGTCTTTCGTCGTCACCCTCAAGATTGGGTACAACTTTATACGTAATTAACGAATCTTCTTTTGTTGTCATTGGCATAACGTCCTCACCCAATTTTCTTTCAACATGATAAGCCAGTTTGTAAGCGCCAAGCTGCGTGGTGTCTGGAACCCATCTAATAGATCGCGAATCATAATGAAAAAACATTCCTTTAGGGGGCGGCTGTAGCCAACGAAAACTGAAAAAATCATCTTTCTCTTTTTCGGGCAGTGTATATGCAAAAGAATGATTTACAGTTAATACGTGTTTTGGAAGAATTCCATCTGGCAAAGGCTGACCCATTGTTATTAGTGGCCTTGGAACTTGTGGAACAGCGATATCGCTCAATGGAATTTCAGGGAAGACATCTAAAACCTCCTCCATTTGCCCCTCAAGTCCAGCAACGCTTGGTTTTGTGGGCTCTATTCCTCGCCCAAGTTCAATGACAAATATGGTTGACTGTGATCCGTCCCAGCCTGAAGCAATAACGTTTCCACTATATGTGCCCTGTATAACAACAGGTAGTGCAGAAAACACCTGAGATACGGACGCCTGGTTTTCTTCAACCGAGAAATATTCTTCTGATTTGACAATTCCTTCTGGGCTTCCATAAGCCAAAGTAAGAACATTCATATCGCCAGAAACAAGCAAAAGATCATTATATGAATCTTGGTTAAAATCGGCAATCCGGACATCGCTTAAAGGGCCACCATCAACAGGAAGCTTTACAACATCTATATAATCTCCATATAGTGTTAATGATATTAGATCCCCATTAAAAAAAGGCAGAACCGAATCAAGGCGGCCATCCTTATTCCAATCAATTACAGAAACTCTGGTGGGGATTAATCCATCAAGGCCCGGGATAGGCGTTTCCTGTCCCTTACCCATAATTAACTCTGAATCTATATTATAAAAAGGTTGCGTTCTTAGAACCTCTCCCTCAGCAGAAAGAATAACAAGATCATCGAGCCCATCGCGGTTCCAATCCACCGCAGAAACATAAACAGCGCTAACCCCAGACTTCATTCCATTGGGCTTTAATGTTTGAACGATTCGCCATTCATTATCTTTATTTAAATCTAATATGGCAATTTCTCGCAAGGGACTCCCAAGTGAAATAGCAACCTCTTGATCCATATCGCCATCATAGTCCATGAGAACAAAGTTATGCCCGCGAACAAAGTCTCGCCCCCCAGACAGGTTAAAAACACTTCCAGCTTCTTCGCTAAAACGCTCACCATCCCAATAATAATAAAAAGCAATTGGTTGTAATAACTCCTTTTTATTGGGGTCTGCCATATTTGAAACAGTTATTAGTTCAGGAACACCATCGCCATCTAAATCGCCCAGCTCAACATCTACAAAATTGCTTAACAGCCCATCAGGTGCTTCAAGTTCCCATTCTAGCTGTTGATATCCATTATCATCCAATTCATAATAGCGAACGACAGAATATTTGTTATTTTCATTTGTTTTTGACTCTACAGAAACAAACTCCATAAAACCATCACCATCTAGATCGTAAGTGCCCTCCATATGAGTAATTTTATATTGTTGTGCTTGTGAAAACGTAAACAAAAGA
>CAYRYZ010000011.1:11757-31955 GCA_964428745.1 uncultured bacterium
TCTGTTTTTGGTTTAATAGAAAGACCAACGGTATCAGTAGCATTAGAGGCGTCAGATTCCTGAGCTGAAAGTTCTTTTACTATTGTAACTGGAGAATAAAAAGATCGATAATTAATTGATGTTTCCAAAGTGTCGGGGACTGAATCAGCGGCAAAAATAAATGTGTCTCTATTGGCGGGAACAAGCATTGAAGAAATATTTAAAGGCACAAAGGACGATTCAAAATCAACCTCTGTAAGGGTTTTGTGAGAGCCATCTTCCTTTACATTTATGTCGCCACGAATAGCGTATGGATGTCCACCAAAATATGAAAATTCAATAGAATGGTCTTTAGCAAACAAAGGTGAGTATAGAGATATCGTCCCAGATTTTTTTTCATTTGTTGATAGCAACGACAGCTTGTCGCTGACGAGCGTGTCAAGAGCCATTGTTGAAGGAAAACCTTCAAAATAGTATTCAGGAAATTCATATAGCCTTGGTTGCCAAGCTTCAGGATCAAACGATTGGTTTAATGTGTCCCGGGACTCAGAAATGGTAGCATAAAAAATATTAGTGGACAAATCATGAATTAAAGAAAGCGTTACTAGTGATTCGGGTTTTTTCTGCGACGATTTAAAAATAAAAGAGCCCGCTTTATTTTGTTTAATTGTACCCAAGTCTGCACTTACACTAACAGTAACAAGCCCATTTCTGTTAGTAGTATTTGTGCTAAAAGGAGCCTCTCCTTCAAACGTGAATTTATTGCTATCAGGAATGTCCCTTGAGGTCACACTAACCCCATGGAACATCGTTGGTATAATAATAAGCGGTTCGGGTATTTTTGTTGTATCACCAACCAATAAGACCGTTGAATCTATTATTGTTTCTAAAACTGGATACAGCTGGTGCGTATCGCCCAAACTATCTATACCACTAACAATTTCTTCTTCAACGCGAAGATCTACTTTGTATGAAAAATCAACCACACCGATGTCATCACGCTTTGGTACCCATTCTATAGAGTTTGTGTTTGGATTAAAAATCATTCCACCTGGAGGAGTTGACTCCCAATGAAAACTATACAACACGTTGCTGTTATTTGGGAGGACCATCCGATTTAACGTATCACCCAACATCAAAGTGTCTGACACAATCAAAAGCAGAGAGTCCTCTAAAAATGAAACATCAAAGTTTAGCGGGCTGTTATGATAAAGCCCCAGCTCAACGCGAGATAAAATCATGTTGTTTATGTCATCTTCTTTGGCCTTGTCGCTCATGTTAAACAACCCTTTTTGACTAAGCTTACTTTCTACAAAAAAAAGGGAATCACCAACCACCGATAGTAAATATACTTCTCCAGTTGCGAACGGAATTAGAAGCCCTTGAGATCCATCTTTATTTTCGTCGAAAGGTTGAATATATGGCCCCAAAATGACGCGTGCACCATTAGTCACAATTAAATCAGATATTATAGATAGACCTGGGTTTTCAACAGAAAACACGCTTGCTTTTAACACATTACTTTCTGGGCTAATTAATACCCCGTAATTTCCCTCGCTTGTTTCAAATAGTCCTGAAAAAACCGGCCCATATCCATTAGTAACTAAGGAATTTGTATGTGCTTTTGAATCAGAAATCTGCCCAACACCATTGTCTATTTTGAGATTAAACAATTTTACACTACGTGTAGGAGAAGACTTTGACAGAGCAAAAACATTGGAAATGTTTGAAAGATTTGAAGGACGAATTTTGTCTTGGCTATCATCCCCATTCGTTATGGGATTTTTGTTGAGTGAAAAATCAAAACCATTCCATTCAAAAATTTTAATCCAACTATTTTCAAAATTATTAGATTCAATTATAACTAGCTCAGGGAAGTCATCGCCATTTAAATCACTGAACTTAGCATCAAGAATAGAAACACTGTCTTGTTGAGGGTTGTATGTCCAGATTTTATTATGGCTACCATCTTTATTTAGCTCAATAAAATCTAGGGAGGTTCCAAGACTATTAAGTGTTATGATTTCACTCCTGCCGTTTTGGTTGAAATCAAACGTACCAAAAACATAAAGGTTTTGAGCGGATAAAAATCCAAACAAAACCACAGAAAAGGCTAGTTTATTAACACCTAACCGTCTATAAATATGCGTAAATACGCACAAAATTAAATATATACTTTTTGTAATATGCATACCCTTACCTTGAGGATAACTCAAATATAGTAGTTCACCGTCGAATATATCAAGTGAAACACCATAATAAACTATTTTATTATATCACAATTATCTTTCCAATTTCAAGAGAGTAGGAATAAATTGGACACTCATTGTTTAAACCCTATTTCAAGTAGATGAAAAGAATACTACTAATAATTATTATGAGCGCCTCTTTTGGTTTTTCCCAAGGAGACATTTATCCAACAGAAACCCAATATGGTGGAGGAATTGGGTTTAGCACAATGTATATGGTATTAGACTCTATTCCTGGGGCCACCATTCTTGATAGCCTTGGCTTTTCAGTAAATCGAATGGGTACTCGCCCGTTAGTTTTTTACGGTGGAGAAGGCTTTGCTCAAATGACGGGGCCATGGAGACTTGGTGGCTATGCTGGCATAGGCGCGGGTCAGGCTAGTAATGTTTATAATATACACCTTTATGCTAATAGAGATAAAAAAGTTGGCTTTCAACAACCAACACTTGGGAATGAATCTAAGGGTGACACGCTTTATGCGTTTAGCGAGAAACTTTCGGTTAAAGCAAGAATTAATTTTTTAATGGGGGCAATGACGATTGAATATGTATTCCCAGTATATCGGGATCTTGAAGTAATGGCTGGGGCATTAATGGGCATTGGTCGTTACACCCTGTCAGTCGATCAACACATAGGGACCCCCCAATGGTCAAAGTTTAGCACGAATATGTATGGTTATCTTACAGGAGACAGTATTTTGGTTGAGTTAGATACCTTACGAGGTGCAACTCGCGATGATTATGAAACAGCAGCTAGCCTATATAGAACTAATGGTTACCGCCCAATCAACGTAAACGGTACAATGACGGAGCTGAGTGGCACATTTTTTAATTTTCAACCCTATGTAGCTGTAAAGTGGCAATTCTTGGATAGAATGGGATTAAGAATAAGCGCAGGCTATAACAAGGGAACAATTGGTGCGGGGAAATGGAAGCTAAACGGGCATGTTCCTGTTAACGACTCTCCAGAATCCGCGCTCGGCGGTTTTACAATAAGAACCGTCGTCTATTTTGGGTTATAGTATATTATGAAAAAAATAGGTTCAAATATTATTTGGACATGGTTAGCGAGTCTTACAGCAGGATTTGTTATAGCATTGCCTCTGACACAATTTATTTATTCTAACCAGAATAATCCCTACTCCATAATAGAGTCAAAGTTTAAAGTTATGAATCAAATACTTTATTATGTAAACCAGCTCTATTATGATGATGTAGATATGGAATCATTAATGGATGGTGCCTTTAAGGGCATTATGGATCAATTAGACCCCCATTCAATTTTTATATCAGCGAAAGATCAAAAAAACATTGATGAAATGTTTAAGGGTGAATTTCAAGGTATTGGTATAGAATTTGATATTTTGAATGAATATATCACTGTAATTGCACCGGTTGTTGGTGGACCATCTGAGAAAGCTGGAATTCAAGCTGGAGATTGGATTGTAGAAATTGGCGGTAATAGCGCTCGCGGTATTGATCGGGAAGATGTTTATAAGAAATTAAGAGGCAAAAAAGGTACACGAGTTGATTTAAAAATTGGGCGTATTGGAATGGAACCATTTGACATTACAATTATAAGGGACGACATACCTTTATATAGCGTAAGAGCTAGCATCATGCTGGATGACAGGACAGGATATGCTTGGTTAACCAGATTTTCAACAAAATCAGGACCTGAAGTTCGTAAAGCAATAAAAAAACTTCTTAATAAGGGTATGGATAGAATGATATTGGATTTGAGGAATAATAGCGGAGGAATATTGGATCAGGCAGTTGAAGTTGCCAATATATTTATAGCCGAAAAGGATACAATCGTTTACACAAAAGGTAAATACAAAGATGCGGAAGAAGTATTCATTTCCTCTCCATCAAAGGGTAACGATGATTTCTCTATTATTGTAGTAGTAAATAGAGGGTCAGCTAGTGCAAGCGAGATTGTTGCTGGCGCAATACAGGACTTAGACAGGGGATTAGTGGTCGGTGAAACCAGTTTTGGCAAGGGACTTGTACAACGTCAAGCTGGGTTAAGCGATGGATCAGCCATTCGTGTAACAATTGCACAATATTACACGCCTAGCGGAAGGCTTATACAAAGGCCATTCGACAAAAATAATTACGATGACTACTATAGAGAAGTATATGAAGAAAATAGAGAAGAAAAGCTTGATTCCTTAAAAAAACTACGCCCACCCTATTTAACCAGAAAGGGCAGAACAGTGTATGGTGGTGGTGGTATAACCCCCGATATCCATTTACCTTGGGATTTAAAATTAACAGAAACTACAAGAAAAATAATGTCTAATCCTGAAAGGCCTATATTTAATTGGAGCACCAAATATATTAAAAAAAATAAGATACCCGGAACATACAGAAATTTCCAATCAAGTTGGGAAATATCGGAAAAAGCATACAATCAATTTTTATCATATTTAGCAGATCAAGAAAAAAAAATAAATCTAGAAGAAATAAACAGGGATCAAGAATATATAAAAATAATGCTGAAATCTGAAATAGCTGGACAGCGATGGGGTAGAAATGAGCTTTGGGGAGTAAGAATAATGGCAGATAATCAAATAATGGGTGCTTTAAAACATTTTAACGAAGCTGATGCATTCTTGGTTGAAACCAATTAAATTCCCGGGTTTAATAATTGAACACCCTTAAAAGGTAAGGTCTATTTTGATAATACAAATTGATATAATAAATGGAGGTATTTAATGGTTCAATATTTTATTGATGGCGGTGGATTTATGTGGCCAATTCTAATTTCATTAGTTTTTGGCCTTGGTTTTGCATTTGAGAGAGCGTATTCGCTTTTGATGTCATCCATCGATTCAGATAAATTTTATGCAGATGTTTCTGATGCACTGGAAGTAAAAGGCGTTGATGCAGCATTAGAGCTTTGCAATAACACAAAAGGTCCCGTAGCAGAAATTTTTCACGCAGGACTTACAAAAACACACAGAGGACTTAGTGAGGTTGAAAAGGCAATACAAGGTGCTGGATCACTTGAAATGGCTTTTCTTGAAAAGAATATGATATGGTTAAATACCGTTATAACCGTAGCGCCTATGATAGGGTTTACGGGTACAGTTGTTGGTATGATTGCAGCGTTTGATGCAATTAAAGCTGCAAACGATATTTCTCCAGCTGTTGTTGCAGGCGGAATTTCACAAGCACTCCTTACAACAGCTTTTGGTCTTATTACAGCCATGATCATTCAATTTTTTCAAAACTTTTTTGTTTCACGCATTGATAAGCTCATTTTGGATATGGAAGAATGTTCGATGAAACTTGTTGATCAGTTGTATGAAATTGAATCATCAAAAGGTGGTAAAAAGTAGCTGACCAATGTTAGGTAAAAAGCGCAGATTTCGCGGAGGTGAAATTCCAACATCTTCAATGGCAGATATTGCATTTTTATTGCTGATTTTTTTTCTGGTTACAACAACAATTGATATGGATAAAGGACTAGGTATGGTTCTACCAGCTGAAGGTGAAGAAATTGAAATCAACAAAAAAAATATTTTGAATTGTTTAATTAACTCATCTGGTAACGTACTCCTTGGAGGCGATCCCGTTGAAATTAGAAATCTTTCAAGAACTGTTAGACAAAAAATAGCTGAAAATAACAAATTGGTTATATCTGTTAAAGCTCATAAAGCATCAAACTATAAGGATTATATCCGCGTAATTGATCAACTTAAGCAAGCTAATGCCACTAGAATTTCAATTGCGGAATCTGATTAATGAAAATAAATCGCAAAACACAACTTGAATCCGAGATTCCAACAGCCTCTATGCCAGATATCATATTTATGTTATTAATATTTTTTATGGTAACAACTGTTTTAAGGGAATATTCTGGTTTGCCAATTTCACTACCCAAGGCAAAAAGGATTGAAAAGCTTAAATCAAAGAGGCACACATCCCATATATGGGTTTCAAAAGAGGGCCTTGTCTCAATTGAAGATAAGCTTTATAAAGCTGAGGGCGTTAGGCACGTTATGTATGAAAAGCGTGTGGCCGATCCACAATTAGTTGTTTCATTAAAAGCTGATGAAAGAGCAAAAATGGGTTTAATAAGTGACATACACACAGAACTTCGAAAAGCAGACGCTTTAAAGCTTAATTACTCATCTAAAACAGCAGTAGACTAATTATGAGAAGTGAATCATCAGCTGCCATAAAATATTTATATCCAGTTATTGTGCGAGTTACGGGGTTGTCGGGGATATTAATTTTAATTTTCACCTTTTTAGTTTTTCCAAGATCTACAAACACAATGGAGTTGGATGAAGAATTTCAAATAATCATTGAACAAATAGATATACCCCAAACAGAGCAATTTGATCAACCACCCCCACCAGCAAGGCCTTCTGTGCCAGTTGAGTCCGAAAGTGAAGACATAGCTGATGATGTTACTTTGGATGAATTTAATCTAGACGAATTTGATGCATGGGACGCCCCGCCTCCCCCACCAGAAGGGCCACGAGTTAAATTTATTCCCTATGATGACCCCCCGGTTCCCCTAAGACCAATTAGACCAAAATACCCAGAAATTGCCCAAGAAGCGGGTATTGAAGGGACCGTTGTTGTTCAAGTGTTTGTAGATGAAAGAGGTAGGGTTAAAGACACTGTTATTTTAAAAGGAATACCAAATACGGGACTTGATGAAGCAGCTACCGAAGCAATTAGAAATGTAAGATTTCGCCCAGCCAAGCAAAGAGAAAGAGCTGTGGGCGTTTGGATTTCAATACCGGTTAACTTCAGGTTAAAAAGCTAGACCGTCTTTTTTATTTTCTATTCCCAGGAAAAAACTTATTAAATAAACGCATAAATGGATCATAGTAACGATCCACAACACGCTCTTTTAATGGAATTATGCCATTATCTGTTATTTGAATATGTTCAGGACAAACATCTGAACAGCAGCGAGTAATATTACACATACCTGACCCATGATCATTTTTAACATTTGATATTCGATCAGCTTTATCAAGAGGGTGCATTTCGAGGCTTGCTAGTCTTATCATAAATCGTGGACCAACAAATTTATTTTTCTTTTCATGATCTCTTAAAACATGGCAAACATTCTGACATAAATAGCATTCAATACATTTTCTAAACTCTTGAACTCTATCTATATCTTCTTGCATCATAATATAATTGCCATTTTTATCTTTTTTATCAGGGTCAGGAGTAAAGGGGGTAATATTTTTATTTTGTTTATAATTCCATGAAACATCAGCAACCAAATCTTTAATTAATGGAAACGTTTTGATTGGTCTAACTGCAATAGTTTCATCTGATTCATATTCGTTCATTCTCGTCATACAAGCCAATTTGGGCTTACCATTAATTTCGACGCTACATGATCCACATTTTCCCGCTTTACAGTTCCACCTTACAGCAAGATCACCTGCTTGTTCAGCCTGGATACGATGAATAACATCGAGTACCACCATGCCTTTATCCACCTCAACCTTGTAATCTTTCATTGTTCCACTTTCCGAATCTCCACGAAATAATCTGAATTTTCTTAATCCCACGCCTTATCCTTGTTCTTTTTCGCGCAATACTTCCGCATCTAATTCTTCAATACTTAATTCAGCAATTCTTTTTAATTCGGGGTCGGGTTCATCGCGCACAACTTTTTCTGATATCATTTTTCCATCATCCGATTTCCTTATAACAACATTATATTGTAGCCATTCATCACGTTCTCCTTCAAAGTCAACACGAGTATGTGCGCCACGGCTTTCTTCGCGCATTCGAGCGGCACGAGCAACAGATTCTGATGTAACAAGCAAATTTCTTAAGGAAATGGCTTGGTGCCATCCCGGGTTAAACTGACTCGCTCCATCAGCCTTCACATTCTTAAATTTTTCCCATAAGATTGAGAGACCATTTATCCCTTCAGATAGCAGCTCATCTGTTCGGACAATGCCCACGTTATTCTGCATTAGCTTTTGCAGTTCTTCATGGATTAAATAGGGGTTTTCACCTTGTTCTCGATTTAAAATATCCGTTGCTGAACGAATAACTTTTTGAACATCATTATCGTTTATATTTTTTTTATTTTCCAATGATTTAAGATAATCAACGGCTCCTGTGCCTGCAAGTTTTCCACAAACTAACAAATCAGAAAGCGAATTTCCCCCTAATCTATTTGCACCATGTACCCCAGCAGCACACTCTCCACAGGCAAAAAGACCAGGCACTCGAGTCATTTGAGTATCGGCATCAACCTTAACCCCACCCATAAAATAATGGAGTGTTGGGCCAACCTCCATCGGCTCCTTTGTTATATCGAGTTCAGCTAATACTTTAAACTGATGATACATGGAAGGCAGCTTTCGCTTAATATCTTCAGCGCTTCTTCTGGTAGCAATGTCTAAAAAAGCACCGCCATGAGGTGAGCCCTTGCCTGCCTTTACTTCTTTGCGGATTGCGCGCGCAACAACATCCCTAGTTAATAGCTCCGGAGGTCTTCTTGCATCTTTATCTCCTGCCAACCAACGATTTGCTTCTTCCTCAGAATCAGCGGTTTCTGCTGCAAAACGATCAGGAATATTATTATACATGAATCTTTTATTTTCGTTATTAGTTAATATTCCTCCTTCACCACGCACACCTTCTGTAACCAAGGTTCCTCTAACAGATGGTGGCCACACCATACCTGTCGGATGAAATTGAGTAAATTCCATATCCATTAATTCAGCACCTGCTTCATAAGCCATACCATACCCATCGCCCGTGTATTCCCAAGAATTAGAGGTTATTTCCCAAGCTTTTCCGCCACCACCTGTTGCCAAAATAACAGCACGGCATTTAAATATTATGAATTCTCCATTATCGCGCCACATCCCAACCATTCCACTAATGGAATCACCATCTTTAATTAAGTCTAATCCAGTACATTCCATGTATATATCAATTCCCTGATGAATGCCGCGATCTTGAAGTGTACGGATTATTTCTAAACCTGTTCTATCACCTACATGCGCAAGCCTAGGATATCTATGGCCACCAAAATTTCTTTGATTAATTAATCCTGACTTTGTACGGTCGAAAACAGCACCCCACTCTTCAAGTTCCCTTACACGTTCAGGTGCTTCACGCGCATGAAGCTCAGCCATTCTCCAATTATTTAAAAACTTACCCCCACGCATTGTATCTCTAAAATGTACTTTCCAATGATCGCGCTCATCGGCATTTCCCAAAGAAGCAGCAACGCCCCCCTCAGCCATAACAGTGTGTGCTTTCCCCAATAATGACTTGCAAACTAAACCTGTGCTAAGACCTTGCATTGAGCATTCAATAGCTGCACGTAGGCCGGCCCCCCCAGCACCAAGCACGATAACATCATGTTCTACTGTTTTGATTTCAGATATATTCATTAATTGTTCCACGTATTAATATCTACCCAATAACCACTCGCAACCATTCTAACATAAATATCAGTGAATGCAACCCATATCATACTTATCCATGCCCACATCATGTGACGACCATTCAACCAACTAACACTTTTCCAAATGCGATAACGAAATGTTGGTTTTCCATTTGGGCATGTAAAACAATCTTTATTCCCACCAGTTAGATGCCGGAAGGCATGACAACCAAATGTATATCCTGCCAATAAGATGGGATTAATTGTTAATATTATAGAGCCGATGCCAACACCAAAGCGCCCACCTTGAAAAAAAGATAATATTGCATCGTAGGTTAACACCAAAATAATCCCTAACGCTAAATAAAGAGTGAATCGATGCAAATTTTGAAACACAAGCAAGGCTGTTTCACCCTTATATTTTTTATTTCTGACACCTTTAACTGAACACCCCGGTGGACTCATAAAATAAGCCCTATAATAAAATTTTCTGTAATAGTAACAAGTCATTCTAAATGAAAGTGGTCCTGCAAGAATTAATATTGCTGGTGAAGCTGGGATTAATTTAGGCCACCAGCTTGGCCATGAACCAAACCAGGAGTGCTCAACTGGAGCACCTCCTGCAACGGCTTCCTTAACAAATATTAGAGGAGAATAAAAGGGGGATAAATATCCGCCAAACCCTGCATGTCCATTGCTCCACCAATAATTATTGGCCTGGAACATTGCCCAGGTAGTATAAATTACAAAACATAAAAATCCAACACCTGTCCAAAGCGGCTCTATCCACCAACGATCAGTACGGTTTGTAAATAGTAAGCCTTGGTTTTCTGTGGAAGTATTGCTGGTCATTCAAATTAAATTTTTTTATTTAGATAAGAATCTAGAAATTAATATTCATAATTAAGTATTTTGAATAATTTTTTAAATACGCCCCGCCAATTGTGCACCAAGGTGTGCGCCATAAAATAGAGTTACAACATTGATTAAGCTCAGTAATAAATAAATCCACACTAGTTTTATGGAATGGAATAGACCTATTTGTTTTGTGCGCCAAACAAATAAAGATGAGAAACTAATTAATGAGATTATTTGTATTAATCCATGGTTCTTCCAAATGGGAAACGTATTATTAAAATGTCCAATAAGGTCATCATCGATAAAACCTGTTATTATAGCTCCTGAAGAAGAAATAAGCGCTAAGAGCATAACCCACCATGAGGTTACTAATAATTCCTTATTATTAAATATAATTCCAATGAAGTCAAATAAAATCGCAGATGACAATAAAGCAATTGGGAAATGAATGACTAAAGGGTGTAAATCAATGAACATGTTTTTTTAATTGCAACCCCGCCCAAACACTAATTGCCCATAATAACCAAAGAACTATAGTTAAATAAACAAATGGTGACGATGGTATAAAAACATATTCAATTAACGATATACCAACCAATGTAATAAAAAACGTAGAGTGTAAAAACCCCCTAGCCATGCCAGAGCCCAATCTAGTAACGATTGTGTATGACAAAAGCAAAAGACCTAGAGACGAAACCCATAATCCAAAAAATCGATAAAGTAACGTTAAATATTTTGGAAGATTTCTGTTTATAGTTTTTGAAAAAAGATTTTCATACGATTCATCAAGCAAGATTGTGTTTGCAGCTTTATCAAGCATCCACGGCTCTGAAGAGAAAATCCAACCCAAGCCGAGAAAAAATGCACATAAACCCATTATCAAAAATGGAATTGTTGTCAAATTATGTAACGATTTAGCGTTCATTATTGATTAATAAATCTAAGTCAAATCCAACAGAAAACTATCTAAAGAAAGTTTAGAATTTTGATATTTTTTTTGAATCTGAAGTGTTTTTGGACCCTTACTTATTAAGTTTTGCAACATAGGTTCTAACAATTCTCGCTCGTTTTTTATTTTGTAAAAAGTACTTCGCGCATCTAACCCACTTAAAGATAAATCAGCCAGAATCTCCAGCCAATCGTGAATTTTTTTCCCAGATGGCCCTGTTTTATCTAAAGACAGATTGTTAGCTGACATAATTAATTTTTTGCGATCTGCTTTAGACCACTTACTCACAATATCCAAAAGAGTTTCGCGGACGTTTTTTGTGGTTAATAATCCAGCTAAAAAGGCAGGTGGGCAAATTTCATGTCCTTTCATTGGTCGATCAGATGCTCTTATTTCTAATACTTTTTTATAACGAACATGGGTAAATGATTGACGCAAAGCTGAGAGTATATATCGATCTAAATCATCACGATGCTTGAGTAACATGTCTGCTATGATTCCATCAAATGCTTGTTCACTAGATTTATTAATTTCAAAAATTGCTGGCACATTTTGGATCCATTTTGCGTAATCCCTTACCATTGATTCTTGATTATAAATACCATGGTTAAATAAAGAACAACATCGATTATCATCTGTATTTTCCCAAATTTTCCAACGTAAGTTTTTTATTTTAACTGGACTCCCATTCATAAAAGGCGCATTAGAAAAAAGTATACTGAATAGTGGTTGAATAGCGTCAGATATAAAGGCTATCTCGTTTGCATCCTGAATGGATGTAAAGTCAAAATTAACCTGTATGCTAGATGTATTTCGCATCATCCAAGCCCCCATATTGCCAGTTTTTTTAAACATTTTATCCATTGATTCATATTTTTTTAAACGAATTAAATCAATATCTTGAGGGTTATATAAAGGGTCAACTGCTAAATAAATCCTTTTAATTTGGTTTGATGTGCAGATACTGTTCTCAATTTTCAGGTGATTATCAAATTGCTTTTTTATATCCCATAAACTGATTGATGGTCCAGACGCCCATTCAATCTGGCCACCTGGTTCCAATGAATAACTAAAGGTACTTCCAGGCTTATTTGCTTTTTGTATATCATTAAATAAATCTATAGCCGAATATTGATCAGATGGGTTTACAGGAATACGATTTAATTTATTATCGTAATAAAACCCCTCTATTTCAACACCAATTTTTCTTTGGTTTTCAGGCACAATATTTGAATAAATAAATGATTCAATTTTTTCGGTTAAATTCATTTTGCGGACTTATTAAGCATCCTTTTTATAGAGTTTTCATTATTTTTTGTTAAAACTGCACTTCTGTGAATCCATGCAACATCATAGGATTCCTTGCTAATTATAATTTCATTTGGTTTACGTTTAGTTTCTAAAATAAAACGTATATCATAGTGAAAATGTTGCGGAACATTATTGAATTTCGGAATATTATGTATATCTAAATCAAATATTTTATCAGATTTCACTTTTAATTTAGTTAATCCAGTTTCTTCCCGCGCCTCATTAATCGCTACATACAACAAATCGGGATTACCATCGGCATGGCCACCAGGTTGAAGCCAGCGATTTAATTGGCGATGGTGGGTCATAAGTATCCAATTATGAGTATCATCTACAATCCAGGCAGACCCCGTAAAATGACCAAACAAATTATTTCTTTCAAAACAATCAGGATAAGTATTCAAAAATTTTATCATCGCATTTATTGTAACGCACTCATTGGGATATAACTTTAAATAATCTTTTATTTTTTTTTCTAAATCAGCTCTTTTTGGCATATGTATATAAGTTTTACCTACGATAAATTAAAGGTTAATTTTATATTGAAAATGTAAATTCAGAGACATTTTTTATTAATTATCAAAGAAAGCATTATATGAAAGCAGTTTATTTTTTTGGCGACGGCGTTGCGGATGGCCAGGCGGATATGAAAAATTTACTTGGGGGTAAAGGAGCAAATTTGGCTGAAATGACCAGCTTAGGTATTCCAGTACCAGCGGGACTGACTATTACAACTGAAGTATGTACATATTATTATGAGAACTCACAAAAGTTTCCCAATGAACTTGAAGAACAACTAAAAGAGTCAGTTGATAAAATTGAAAAAGGAATGGGAAACAATTTTGGAGATCCAGATAACCCATTGTTATTATCCGTTCGATCAGGCGCTCGGATGTCAATGCCAGGAATGATGGAAACAGTGCTTAATGTAGGTTTAACATCTAAAACAATTCCGGGGTTGATAAAAAAAACAGATAACACACGTTTTGTATATGATGCTTACCGAAGACTTATTATGATGTACTCAGATGTGGTAATGGAAAAAGCAACTGGTCTAGATCCAGAAGAAGGTCAGGGCATTCGTCATCAATTAGAATCAATTTTAAATGATTATAAGATAAAAAATGGATATGACTCTGATGTTGATCTTTCAGGGGATGATTGGAAAATTATTTCAGAAAGTTTTAAAGTGAGAATTAAGAAGGTACTCGGGGAGGAATTCCCCGATGACCATTATGAACAATTATGGGGCGGTATCAAAGCTGTTTTTCAAAGTTGGAATGGTAAACGAGCAATTAGTTATAGAAAAATAGAAAATATTCCCCAAGAATGGGGCACAGCTGTTAATGTACAAGCAATGGTTTTTGGTAATACGGGTGATCAATCAGCCACTGGCGTTGCATTCACAAGAAATCCAGCAACGGGGGAAAATAATTTTTATGGAGAATGGTTACAGAACGCACAGGGGGAGGATGTTGTTGCTGGGATTAGAACACCACACCCATTAAATCAAGAAACAAAAACAGATGAATCCAAACATTTAGAATCTTTAGAAGAATTTCTTCCGGATGTTTATGGTCAACTCAATGAAATTCGCTCCAAATTGGAAAAGCATTATAATGATATGCAGGATATAGAATTCACAATTGAAGAGGGTCGCCTTTGGATGCTTCAAACGCGAACAGGAAAAAGAACCGGCGGTGCAGCCATAAAGATGGCTGTGGATATGGTCGATAATAATATGATTTCAAAAGAAGAAGCTATAATGCGCGTTTCGCCTGAACAAATTGATGAGCTATTGCACCCACGACTTCATATTGAAGAAGAAAATAAAACTGATGTTTTAGCCCGCGGTTTACCAGCGGGGCCAGGAGGTGGTGTTGGGCAAGTTGTCTTTACTGCCGATGATGCAGAAAACTGGAATAAACAGGGAAAAACCATTGTTTTAGTTCGAGAAGAAACATCTCCGGAAGACGTACATGGAATGCATGTTGCGGAGGCAATATTAACAGCCAAGGGCGGTATGACTTCTCATGCTGCTTTAGTTGCAAGAGGGTGGGGAAAGTGCTGTATAGTTGGTTGTTCATCAATAATTATAGATTTTACCAAAAAACAAATGACAATTGGTGATCAAATAATCAAAGAGGGCGATTGGATATCTATGAACGGGTCTAAAGGGACTATATATTTAGGAAAGATTGCTCTTGAATCTTCGGATCCTGAATCAAATCTATCATATAAAGATTTAATGTTATGGGCTGATGAATTTAGAACATTAAAAATACGTACAAATGCAGATAGCCCAGAAGATGCGAAACAGGCTATTAAATTTGGAGCACAAGGAATTGGTTTATGCAGAACTGAACATATGTTTTTTGAACCAAGCCGTATAATTGAAATGAGAAAAATGATTTTAGCTGAAGATATATCAGAACGTAGAAAAGCAGTTATGAACTTGCTTCCCTTTCAACGCGAAGATTTTAAAGGTATTTTAGAAGCAATGGAGGGGAAACCAGTAACAATTCGTCTTTTAGATCCACCTTTACACGAATTTATAACGCTTAGTGATGCTCAAATCGATGAGTTGGCGAAAGAACTGAATGTTTCTTCTGAAAAAATAAAAAATAGAATAAATAGTTTACATGAATTTAATCCCATGCTTGGCCATCGGGGCTGTCGTCTAGGAATAGCATATCCCGAAATTACCGAAATGCAAGCTCGTGCAATTTTTGAGGCTACAGCTGAATTAACAAAATCAGAAATCACAGTTTTTCCTGAAGTAATGATTCCTCTTGTCGGTACTGCAGCAGAATATGATAATCAAGAGCAGATTGTTAGAGAAGTGGCTAAGAATGTAATGGATGATAAGGGTGTTAACTTTAATTATTTAGTTGGTACAATGATTGAATTGCCGCGGGCATGTTTAACTGCAGATCAAATTGCCAATAAGGCAGAATTTTTTAGTTTTGGGACTAATGACTTAACTCAAACTACATATGGTTTTAGTCGAGATGATATCGGCGGATTCTTACCAGATTATTTAGATAATAAAATTCTTGAGCATGACCCCTTTCAAAGTTTAGATATTTCTGGCGTTGGCCAACTTGTTTCAATTGCTGTTGATAAAGGTAAACAAGTAAGAAATGATTTAAAAATTGGCATTTGCGGAGAGCACGGTGGTGATCCATCAAGTATTCATTTTTGTTATGAAAAGGGACTTGATTATGTTAGTTGTTCACCCTATCGTGTTCCAATAGCTCGATTTTCTGCTGCTCAAGCTGTTTTAGAAAAGTAAAAGCCCCCAAAAAATCCGGGGGCTTTATCTAAGCGATTTAATATATTATTTAGATTTACTCTACAGTATCGCCACCAAGCAAATCTTCTAGTTTAAACGCTCCATCGCGCTCCATTTGTTTTGCAGCTGAAACAATAGATTTTCTTGCTTCATCAACATCACGCTTAGGCACAGCACCCTCAACAGGTTCAAACATAGCCTGTTTCTTTTTAGGCAAGACGCCAATCACTTTATCTGTAATTGATTGTTCCATGCCTTTTAAAGCCATTGAAACAGCATCTAAATCCACCGCGTTCATAAGATCGCGCAGTAAGTTGTCCGGAAAAATTTCAAATATTGATTCAAATGTTATACGATATTTTTTAACCTGCTCTGCAAGCTCAGGGTTATCTTGTTCAAGGTTTTGCATAAACATTTCTTCCTCTTTAGCATCCATTTCCCCGAGTAAATCAGCTAGATCTTTTCCACCGCCGCGAGAAAAAGCAACAGTTTTAGGAAGTTGTTTTGATTTTTTTTGTAATTTGTTGGCAATTTGTACAACAGCTTCTAACGGCACATCATCAAGATTTCCTATACTGAGCAACACCTGCCCCTTTTCTTCTTCGCTGATACGATTTAAGACTAGCATTCTTTTATCGCTCTCAAGTTGAGCAAGAGTAATGGCAATAACGCGGGGTGTTTCACTAGATAACAATGCAACAAGTTGTTCATCAGTTAAATCAGAAAGGAATGAAAAAGGTTTTTTAGGTTCATCGCTTTCCTCATCTTGCTGAAATTTTTCACTAACAAAGGAAAAATAAAATTCTTCCATTACCTGTTTTTTTACAGCAAAGGCAACATTATTAACGCCTCGCATAGCGGCACGTATTTTGCGAATTTCTGTTTGATCTAATTCCTTAACAAGAGTTAGAGCAAGACTTTCACCTAGAACGGAAAACAGAATTGCTACTTTCTGTAAACCAGATAATTTGTTATAATCTGATATCATAATAAGTGCCCCTTATTTCTTCTTCTTCTTTTTCTTCTTGCCATCATCTTCTTCAGGCTCAGGTGTGGGTTCAGGCTCAGGTGGAGCTTCTTCCACAATCCAATCTTTAACAATCTTTGTTGCAGCTTGCGGTTGACCTACGCTCATTGATACCACAGCTTGCTTCATGTCATTTACTTCACTTTGTAAAACAGCAACATCTTCTTGTGAAGGAGCAGTCTGAACAGGAGGTGGTTGCACAGTTTGAGTTGTTTGCGTTGTCACACCGTTTCCACTATCTTTTTTTTTGGGGCGAGGTGGATACATCATCCATGGTGGCATTGGTTGTTTTGGTTTGTTCATTAATACAAAGACTAATACAACTATTAAAACAACAACCAGCGCGGCTAAAACAGATACAAAAATAATCATCCCAGTATTTCCACTTCTTGGTTGTCTGTCAAGCTCAGATTGTACTTGATCAAGCATTGCTAGTTTTTCTGCAATTTGAGCATCAAGCGTTTCTTTCTCACCAAGTTTACTTTGAACAGTTGATTGTGCAGCAGTTGCAGCAGAATCTGAAATATCAGCTGTACCTAAAAAGGATTTTAAATTTTGAATTTCTTCATTTAATGCTTGCAACCGAACCGAGTCTTGCCTGAGCATAGCTTGTCTTTCTTGGTCATAAGACTGGTCTCGCGCAGTGCTTTCCATTTCTGCTAATTTTGATTGAAAATATAAACGATCCTCCTGACGACGCTCAGCTTCTGAGTCCTTATAGTTGTCCAATTCTTGTTTCCAATCAACCTCTCCCAATCGTTCACGTTGGCTTTCAAGGGATTCAAGTTTTTCAGCAATATTTTTAAGTAGAACCTGTTCAGCAGACTTTTCATCCCTTCTTTCTTTAAAGCTAGCTGTCATAATACTAAGAACATCTCCACGAGCGCGGTTAAACCTAGACGCAACCATTACTACCTGTCTGATATTTTCAATTAGTTCAGGTGCTGCACCTTCTTGAATAATAATGCTGATTTCTAGATTTTTGACACTGGCCATTGATGGGAGTTTTTCTGTTTTTGTTCTAGAGACCACGTTATCATCTACAGGAGAATCCATTTTAGCTTCATTTTCAACTTCGGGAGTATTTTCAGCTGTGAAGTCAAATCCGGGGATAGGTAAACCTACACTGCCACTCTTTGGTGTATTGCTATCAAGTAGAAGATTTTCTGCAGAATTAAGTGATTTAATTGCGCCAGAAGGCGAAAAGGTTGTTTGATTTTCAACAGCACTACTTATTTCCAAATCAACGCTTACATCCACTACATATTTACGATTATCGATAACCTTTTCTAAAGCATCTCCAATACGTTTTCTTAAGCTATTTTCAAGCATTAATTTTTGTGCCAGATACCCACTGGATTGCCCAAAGGCAACACTAATAATTAGTCCAAATAAAACATATCTAAATAGATTGTTTATTCGTTTTTTCATAACCACTCCCTTTTTCATATAAATTTTTTTGTTTTTCTCAATTAAAGCTTATCTGTTTGGTGCAAGAAAAGTTATTTCAACTCGACGATTACGGGCTTTTTGTTGAGGATTCGAATTGTATTTTTCTATTAAGTCTTTTGAAATTATTTCCGCTGTATTTTTATCTCTTGGAACAAATTCTCCATAACCAACAGCTTGAAGTCTTACAGGATCGATTTTTAGGCCAATTAAAAGTCGAACCACAGCTGCAGCTCTGGCGCCAGATAATTCCCAGTTACTTGGGTATTTTACGGCTAGAGCTTTAGGTAGTTTGTCGCTATCTGTATGCCCTTCTATTGCAATCATATTGTATGATTCATCTATAGTTGGAACAATTTTCTTTAATATTTCAAGAAATCCTGGTTTTGTTGTAGCTGAGCCCGATTCAAAACTAATATCAGATGAAATTCCAATAGTGACACCCTTAGGACTTGTTGTTACTTCCACTGGTTTTTCGCCCGTTTTTGGATCAGCAGCCATTTCTTCAACCATTTTTTTAGCTGCTTTATGAATATCTCCAAGTGACATGGCTTGATTATCAAGTTTTTGTTTTTTCCCAACAGATTTACCCATACTATCAGCCATATTTTGAAGTTTTACAGGATCTATAGTAGATATAGCAGCTAATAACACAAAAAAAGCAAATAATAAGGTCATCATATCAGCAAATGTCCCAAACCAGCCCGGTAGCCCTTCTTCGACCGTATTCCGACCCTTATTCATATATTTTTTTATTTCTTGTGGTGTAGCAGCCATTAATTTTTAGCCTCCACCCTCATCTTTTTTCCACTCTTTAGGTGGTATGAATGAGTTCAATTTTTCTCTTACAATTATTGGGTGCTTCTTTTGGTGAATTAATCTGGCTGCCTCTAATTGTAAACTTTGCATTGTGCTTGAAAATGCAATACGTGATTTAACTTTTTCTGCCATAGGTAAGAAAAATAGATTAGCCAAAATTGCACCATATAGTGTGGTAATAAGCGCAGCTGACATTCCGGTACCAAGCGTATCTGTTCCGCCCTCGCCACCAAAACCAGATAGCATAACAACAAGCCCGATTAGAGTTCCTACCATACCCCACGCAGGCGCCATAGTACCCATTGATTTAAATAGGCCTGCCTGAGTTCCTTCACGCAACTCTCTATAATCAATTCTTGTATTTAAAATTTCAGATAATTCTTCAAGCGAATAACCATCAATTACCATCTGCACACCATCTTTAAAGAAAAACCCTTTAATATTATCAATGTGTTTTTCAAGATCGGCTGTCCCTTTTCGACCAGCCTCGGAGGCCTCAACAGCTTCATCAACCAGGCCACCAAGGGAATCAGATGAACCCTTAAAAACAGCCGCCATAGCCGCACCAAGCTGTAATACATCCTTTAATGGGAAGGCAACCGCTACAGATGCTAACATGCCTCCAAAAACAATCCCAAAACTTGATGCAGAGCCAAACATACCAAAATCGGGTGTCATCAGGAATATACTTCCTACAATAGCCCCTAATCCTAAAATGATTCCTACAAGAGTTGCAATATCCATACCTAATCCTCTATCATACTTGTTGATTTAAGTCGATTTTCATGAAGCGCTTTTAACACATTTCTTACATCATCATATTCTGGATCCATGCGTAGAGCAAGATTCCAGTTTATAGTCGC
>CAYRYZ010000011.1:32055-38942 GCA_964428745.1 uncultured bacterium
GAGTCTCTCAATGTATGGACAGCATAATCAGCCATCATTAGAGTAGTATCAACATCAGCATAATTAATGGAGCCCGGCTGTAACCTTGGACTTGGAGCGGGTCCGCCACCAGGCGTTTTAACGCCTGATCCACGGGCAGCTGCAATTTCAAATCCAATTGTAATCCCAGCGTGGCCTTCCCAATAACGATCTTTCCATTTAGGAAGTTTTTCTATGTGGGTGAATCCTAGGTTCAAGCGATAATCCGAGGTAAGGGGGATGCGGAGTCCCACATTGATGCCATTACCGTCAAATTCACCCACAATGTCAATTCCACCCCATTTTTCTAAATAAGGTGTTTTAAAAATAGCGCCAGCAAATACACCAGCATTCATTCCTTCTTGTTTTGTAGAAAGCGTATCAGCTTTAAGGGTATCAATAAGGCCATAGCCACCAGTCCCAAACCCAATAAAGGCATTTAGGCTATAGTCACCCACGTCTTGTTGACTACTAACAATCCCAAAAAAAGAAAAATCTTTAGGGTCTAATTGAAGACCGTTTGTCGTATTATTTTGGAATACAATATCTTGTAATCCAACTGAAAAAGAAATATTGTCTCTGACAAAAACACGTTTTTGTAAATGAAAACCAAACTCTACAGGCGCCCTATATGTTGAAACTTCAAGATTCGCAATGCTAGTCGTATCACCACCAGTGGCGGTTGAAACGCCAAATGTCCATCCACCTAATTCCATGGTACCGTAAGCTCCCTTAGCAGTATTAAATGGAGATAGGTTATGTATTTCTGAGGAAAACCCTGCTGTAAATAAATAGGGAGAAGGCCCTAGTGAAGTATAAGGGATTTTCATCATTGGTCCAGGTCGAAGATATGCAATTCGAGTTGAACCAAACACTAGTGACAATAAAATTATCGTTATAAAGGTTGGTTTAATGAATCTTTTGATCATTTATTTTGACCCTTCAGATTTTTTTAATTCCATTTGAGCTAAGCGTACGTATTCACTATCGGGGTGATCGACAACCACATCATTAAATGCTGCAAGAGCCAACTGTTCTTCACCTCTTTTTCTATGTACTAGACCTTTTTTAACTAGGGCATCATCTATCCTTAGTTTGCCACTTATTGCTATTTGGTTAAGAAGCATTAAAGCATTTTCGTAATCAGCAGATTGCTGATATGCATCAGCCATCCAATACAATATATTTTCAGCTGTTTTATCAGGTGCAAGCTCAATATTAACGGATGTAAAATAATTTAATGCCATTTTATAGTCTTCTCGTTGATAGGCAAAAACCCCGGACATATAGTTTGCTCTATCAAACTTTTTTGGTGCTGGCTTATGATTTATTTCAGTAATAATAGCTTTTTTTATTGGCAAATCATTAGAGACAGATACTTCCTGTGTTGAGATTGAAATTGCAGCTAAGGCTTCCCGCAAGTCTCTGTTTTCTTTCTTTAAAGATCCCAATTCAGCATGAAAAGAAGATTCCAATTCAGTTATACGATCATTAATATGATTTAATGTAGTTAACAGCTCTTTACTTGATGCCATGTATACGGATCCGCTCTCTATCTTTTTGATTTTAAAAGTTTTTTCCTTTGATGTTTTTGATATCACCCTTGAATATGACTCGGTTCCTTTTTCTGGCTCTATAACAATGCCAAGATCAAGAAAAAAGATCTCAGAAAGGGGAGTCTCTTGAGCACTTACTGAAACAACAAAAATAAAAAGAGCAAAACCCTTGAATATAGATTTAAAGAACACTATTCGTATTCCTCCCAGTCTATGACATAAGAGTATCCAATAAATGATCCAAAATCATGTGGAACATATAATTCAAAACTTCCAGTTGAACCTGGCAATAAAGTGGAGTCGGTTGTTATCCCTGAATCAAAAGTATGATACCCCCCTCTTATAAAAGTGGTAAGTGTTTTTGTTTCTCCACTCCAATTTTTTCGAAATACAAAATCAACTTTAACAAAATCTGATCTTCGACCACCAATATTTTTTATTTCGCCATTAAATATAATATTACCTTGTGCATCTTTCTTTTCAGTTATATTGCCCATTAATACACAATTGGCTGAATATTTTGTTGACCCACCTCGTTCTGCTGAAGTGTATTGTGGCTCTGCTAGCTTTGGCATAGGTGGGGGTGTATAGCTATCACGGACTTGTTCGGGCACATATTCTGCCTGCTCTTCTGTGACAATATTATCTATGATTCTTACAACATCTTCTCGATTAATAATCAAGTAACCAACTAGCGTTTCTACTTTAATCGATTCCTCATCTTGATAAACAACTTTCCCAAAAACTGTAGACCCATTTTTCATAATGATTTCTTTTGAATATATGGATAATGGATTAACCCACATTTTACTTAGCGCTTTTAAATTTTCGAGCTCTTCATTAAGATATTTGAGCTCCGCAGTCATTTTTTTTATTTCAAAACTAAGTTCATTTAAAATATAATCTTTTCCTGGATCTGGAGTAAACTCGGTGCTTTCCTCAGTTGGAGGTGTGGCTGTAGGCTCAGACGCCTCAGTCTTGGAGACATCTGCACTGATATTAGCTTCTTTTTTTGCTAGACTTAAATCACCTAGTTTTACGTTTTTCTCAGAAACGTCAACATCAGTATTCAGTTTACCCAAATCTCCAGCATCAATCTCAATATTATATTTACCAGGGCTTACCTTTTTAAATTTAAAAGCACCACGTTTACTAGTTTCTGTGCGTTGCGATTCCGTACCATCCTCAATTAACAGAAGTACAGTTGTACCACCCACCTTCTCTCCAGAAACGTCTAATACAGTACCTGAAATATTTCGCGGCTTTTGCCCAACAAGGACTGTTGCAAGTGCAAAAAGCACAAACATCACCCTTGTGAATGATTTATTCAATATAACTTTTTTTGCCATTTTATCTTTACCTCGGATTGTGTGGCACCTAATGAGTATAGTCATTAGATGGCGATAGTTTAACCATGCTCTATGGTTGAATCAAGTCAAAAATATATAATATTAGAATTAGTAGAAATTGTTAACCATGCATTATTACTTCCAGAAGTCCTCATATGTTTTTTTTCTTTTAAGTAACGCTTCTCGTCTAACTAAAATTTTATTACGCAATTTCTTAGGTAAATATAATTCAAGTGATTTGTCATAAGCCTCTAAAGCAAGTTCAAAATCCATTTCATCCTTTTTTTCATAAGCTTTGGCAATCCAAAAGTGCGGTTCCCCAAGACTATCAATTATGGCTGAAGCTTTTGAAAATGATTGAATAGCCTTCCATTGACCATTTTTATATTCTTTTTCATGGTATTGTTTTCCTGTATTCATAAGGATATAATACTGTGCCATAGGGTTATTAGGTTCAATTTTCAGAACTTCATGATATTGAGAAAAATCGTTGTTTTTTTCTGCTAAATGTAATCTAGCATTTACGATTGCATTAACTAACTCAGGTTTATCAGGGTAAACTTTTATTAATGAATCAGATTTAGCAAGTAGTATTTGGGGTGGTAATTCATCGAATGATTTTGTTGAAGGTGCACAGCTTAATATTAAAAACCCAATAATCAATAAATAGTAAATCAACTTTTTCATTTATATCTACTACTTTATCCTTCATACCAAAAAATGTCACGGTTGTCTCTAAATGAACTATATAAATTTTCCATAGAGTCTATTACATAATAACGATTTTGAATGGATCCATAATCAAAACATGTCAACACTATTTCCTCAATATCAAAGGGAAGAAATTCAGAAGTTTTTGATTCATTTTTAGCACACTCAACAATATTTAATGTTTCATTATAAGATGATACAATACCTGCACCATATATCTCATAATCCATATCATTTGCGTGGCGACGAAAGCTGTCAGTACTACCATCATTTTTGATCAAACCAAATTCATAAGTCCACCAAGCAAAATTTTGGAGACGCTTTAGATTGTGAGATACTAAATCATTACCCAGCCCACGTTCATCATTTAAAATTTCATCTCCAAGAATGCCAACATCATGCATGAAGTTGGCATATTCTTTATTCATTAGAAATGGTATGTGGCCTTGAATATCATGGAAAATATCAGGTTCTGGGGTATAACCTGCATCATTCGCAATTTTAATATGACCATATTTTTCATCAAATCTTGGGGATTCTCTAATAATATCTGTGACAGGAAATTTTCGGTTTGCATTTAGGTCAAAAAACAATTTTTCATCTAAAAACCCAGCAACAGGCACAAGTTCCCAATCGGTAGAATTTTCAAGCAATGGAGTGATAGAATCAAATTTAGGAAAGCGATCTTTAGGGATAGGCAAAGTTCGCATCCCAAGCAAATACTCTTTAATTACATATTGATCAATAAGTGGCTCAACATTTATGAATAGTTTCTCCCATATACCATTTTCCAAATTAGTTACATCATTATATTTTTGCGGTTTAATGTATGTATCATGTGCGTTAAATATCTTTACACCAGCCATTGAATTTGATGCCATGTTTTTAAATAAATGGTCATATTTATTGGGTTTTTCTGTCATGCTCTTGCCTTGAATTTAAAGGAAAGTATTTTTTTCTCAAAGGTTACCAAAGCCAAATATATGTAATTGCACTATTTTTTCGTCCAAGATCGGGATCTGTTGGGGATCCACTATCTGCCCTCATGGCTGCAGTAAGTGGATCAAAAACATCATAATCTTCACCATATATTACCCCTTGAAAGCGACCTTCATAACTTTTGCACCATTCTCTAACCCCCCTTTGTAGTGCGCCGGATCCATGACCATGAATTATTTTTATAGATCGGGCAGTGCCTTTAAAGATGCAGTCACTAACTTTAGCTTCTAGTTCCGATATGGCTTCATCAATTGCAAGCCCCCTATGACCAATATCTATGATTTCAAATGGTTTTGACATAATAAAATTTAATCTGCCTTAATTTATGCCCACACATTAATTGGAATAATAATGGAATATGTTAAACTAGGTCGAACCGGGGAACGAGTATCAAGAATTAGTCTTGGGACTTGGTCCTATGGTGGCTCCAATACATTAAATGAGGATAATCCCATTGGTTGGTCGGGGCAAGACGATAAAGACAGTACAAAAGCATTAATGAAAGCCTATGAATCGGGGATAAACCACTGGGATACCGCAGATGTATATGGTGATGGACATTCTGAAAAAATTATTGGAAGCGTATGGGCAGAGTTACCCAGAAACGAAATTTTTTTAGCGACAAAAGTTGGCTGGGATATGGGCTCTTATAATCATTGGTATCATCCGAAACATATGCGAGCTAATATGGAACGATCATTAAAAAATTTGAAAACCGATAATGTTGATCTAATGTATCTGCATCACTGCAATTTTGGGAAAAACAAAGAATATTTTGATAGTGCACTTGAAGTTGTCAACCGGTTCAAAGAAGAGGGGAAAACAAAATTTATTGGTCTATCTGATTGGTCATTAAAAAAAATAATGGAATTTATAGAGCCCTGTAATCCTGATGTGATTCAACCTTATAGAAACGTTATGGATGATACCTATAGCGAGACTGGCCTTAAAGACTTTATTGATTCGAATGATTTGGGTGTTTGTTTTTTTTCTCCAATCAAACATGGTTTGTTAACTGGCAAATATAGTGAACCTACAGTTTTTGAGGCTGGAGACTTTAGAACAAGAATAAAAGATTTTGTTGATCAAGATATTATTGATCAAATGAAGCTAAATAAGTCCAAATTGGAGTCAAAATTTTCTGACCATTTAGAACCCGTAATGCACGGCTTAATTGATGCACTATTAACCGATGCGCCTACTGGTTGCGTTTTGCTTGGTCAGCGAAATACGACACAAGTTGAATCTGCAACATCATTGGGCTTTGCTTTATCTGAAGAAGAAGCGAGTTGGGTAAAAAACTTATATCAATGATAAATAGGCATAAAGAACAGCCTATTTATCATTGAATAATTTTAACTATTTGCAGCAGCACTTTCTACGGCTGACCAAACTCTCCACACATTCTTATAACATATTTTCGCAATATCTTCTTCTGAATAACCCCGTTTCAATAAATGATAAATTAAATTAGGGTAAGAAGCTACATCCTTCAAACCATAAGGTAGAGAGTCACCCACACCATCATAATCTGAGCCAATTGCTACATGATCTATACCCGCTAATTCAACCACACGATCAAAATGATCAATAACCTCTGTGATATCTGCATACATTGGGTTTTGTTTATTCACTTTTTTGACGAAATCCTCTAATGCTTTGTCTTTAGCAGATAAACCATTTTCTTCAGCGTAAGCTTTTATTTTTTCTGCATTTGCAGCCCTTTTATCTTGTGAAGCCTGTGTAACAAATGAAGAACCATAATTTATTTGAATAACCCCACCATTATCCTTCAGCCTTCGAATTTCATCATCCCCCATGTTTCGTTCCCAACCAGGAGTAAAATATCGGCATGATGAATGAGAAGCAATCACGGGGACATCTGTCATGTCCATAACTTGATTAATAACTTCATCAGTTACGTGTGAGATGTCTACCATGATACCTACTCGATTCATTTCTTTTACTACTTCGCGTCCGAAAGGGCTAAGCCCACCCCAGGTACGAGTAGTGTCATAAGAAGAATCACAGATGAGGTTATCTTTCCCGTGGGTAAGAGTTATATATCGGATTCCCCTATCATAAAAATATTGTACGTTGCTTAAGTCATCCAAAAGTGGTGCCCCGTTTTCCATACCCATAGGTAAAGCAATTTTACTATCGGCAAAAATCCGGTTTACATCAGTAACACTAGTTGCAACTTCAAATTTATCTGGATGATCATCAGCAATTCGGTTCACTAGATCAATTAAAG
>CAYRYZ010000012.1:0-37743 GCA_964428745.1 uncultured bacterium
GAGGTCTGCAATGATCTGGGTTGGCATCACAGTGGCCGCGCCAATCATCATCAGTGTTTCCTACAAAATCACATCCTTCATATCTGCATTGTCCACCTGTGTTGTCATGATCTCCACCTTGACCGTCATGATCTCCACCTTGACCGTCATGATCTCCACCTTGACCGTCATGATCTCCACCTTGACCGTCATGATCATCGCCACCGCGTGGTCTCCAGTCCTTCCAATTATCATAGTCATCGTAGGCAGCCATCCACTCTTCATTACCTTCTTTAGATTCGTCTACAGCCCAATCATTTTTCTTGTACTTATGTACACTCTTCATAACTGAAGGGTTGTAAGGTGGGCAGTCGCCGCTACAAACACATGCAGCTTGCATCGCAGCCTTAAAAGCTTCTTGCGGATCATTGGTATCATCCATAACACCATCGTGTGCACCTTTAGCTTCGGCTTTACAATCATTAAACAATTGTTCATCCCAATCGTCTCCCTGTTCAGCATTTGCTCTTGCTACAGCTGCAGCTGCTTCAAAAGCTTCATTCGCATCACCAGTTTCCTGGTATTTTTGCATATAGGCTTGTGCTTCAGGAGGCGGTTGTTGATTACCTTGTCCTTGATCCTGGGCAAACATCATTGTTAAACCAATGAGTCCAACCAGTATTGTTTTAATTAACTTCATTTCATCCTCCTTGACGAGTTATTGTTAATATATTAATGTTACTTTTCATCAAGTTTTCCCAATCTCCGCATAAAAGGTATTAAATCTATACAAACTTTTCTCATTTTCATGTGATTCCGCTCACATCAATTACTTTGTTGAATTAATTCACTTAATTCTTTAGTAAATCGGTTGAATTCTAATTCAAAGGCACCATAGTAGGCGTTGACTTCATAAAAATATTTTGCCGCATCTCGATCAACAATATGACTATTATTATTTAAAACTTGAGCGGTTGGAAATAAAATCTCGATCCCAGCCTTGAAATAATCAAAGGTTAATTCTAAATCAGGGTTCATCTCTAATAATTTTTTCATAATCAAAACCTCATATAATCTACGTTCATACTTAGGTTCTGATTTTGTAATAAGAATTGTGAAAACATCTTCATCAGGAGTGGCACCTAATGTATTTAATCGACCTAATGCGTTTTTGTATGAATCGAATGATTCCTCTATTGAAATATAACCAGTTAATGCTGTGGGCCGAACAAACGGTTTTTCAAAAGTTGCTTTACCTTCTAATGAATAAGTTAGTTGAAGGGTTTGACCAGTAGGTATATTCATTATTTCTGGTGCAAGTGGGGATACTTCAAATCCAGCGGGATCAACAGCTGATGTACGGAAATACAATATCTTTTCTGGATCAATATGTTGTGAGTAATTAAGCTTACTAATAATATCGAGCATCATTCTTTTTACAATTATTGATTCTCCAGGAATTTTATTTTCTAGTAAAGACTTATACGGCTCCTTGCTAGCTAGAGTCACATCTTTCTTTGCGCGATTTTCAACTTCTTGTTTAATACTCTTAAAAACAGGGCTATCATATATAAAATTCAAATCATAAATATCTGCATTTTTTACCCGATATGAATTCGGGAATGATTGATTATCCATCATATTAAATCGTTCTGCATCTTGCGGTATCACCCGGCTAAAATTGCTTTCACTTTCAGTAATAATATGAGGGGTAATTACTACAATTACTTCTTTTCTTGTAAACTTATCACCCGATACAGAAAAGAAAGTTTTCAGAATAGGAATTTTCCCAAGAATCGGCACACCGCCTTCATTTTCCGTTACCTTTTTACTGATCAAGCCACCGATAATAAACGGTGTGTTATTTGCTACTCTAACAAAAGACTGAACCTTCCTATTGTTAATAATAGGAGCCGATGCCACATCATCACCGCCAGCAGCACCAATACGTTCTTCCGTTTCACTGATGATTGTTTCAACCTGCATCGTGATTCTAGAGCCATCTTCACTAATTCTTGGTCGTACATTCAAAACAATTCCAACCGGAATATAGTCTACCGATCTGGTTTTTGCGATTTGATCAGTGATGGTTTTTACAATAGGAATTTGCTGCCCTACCTGAATTCTAGCTTGCCTTCCATCAAGTACTAAAGCAGATGGCTTTGATAGAATCTCTGCTTTCTTAGCGCTCACCAATGCTTCCATATTGGCTCGAAAATTTGAGGTCGTACCAAGAAGGGTGCGATCAAGGACAACTGTAAATGGGGAAATAGAACCACCTTGAGGTGGTGGAAAACTGGCAGTTATTGGGCCAGAACTTGTAAAATCAACTCCCAATTCGTTCAAATTATCAGTATTAATCTCTATAACTAAAGCTTCTATTGCAATCTGACTTGCTGGGATATCTATTTCATTCTGAATCAAATCTCTTAAACGCGCCATGGGTCTATAATCACCGGGCATATACCCGACCAATAACCGTTGCATGGGTTCTCCACTTGTAGTATTGTCTAATATTACACCACCTAGGTCAACACCTAAGGCTGATTTTTTACTGCTAGATTTTGAAGTACTTTTTTCAACAAGAGAAATATTCTCTGAATCAGGGAGTTTGATAATAATTGGTAAAGCTCCCGGAGCATTTAGATTAGTATTTTTATTTGAAAAAACTGGAGTAAAATTATTCTCTCCAGATATCTCACCTTTCCCAGCTCTGAATTCAACTACAGCATAGCCTAAAGTTTTTAAAACAGCTAATGCACGATCCGTTTGAATATAGCTGAGTTTTATTTGCTCAAACTCTAAATCTCTTAGCGCAGTCACATTGCCTGATGACGATGACCTTTGTTGCCCCTGAATAAAACCAAAAATTAATAATAAAATAAAGGGTCTTCGCATTATCGTGGTTCCACAATCGTAATGGGTAATGAAACATTCATCCCATCATAACGAGATGTGACCTGTCCCTTTGCGGCAAACCTTTCCAATTTCCCAGTTGATGAATATTCAGCTGTTGAGACAAAAAAACCCAGAACTTCAAATTTTGATCCTACTTCTTTTGCTAATATCACATCGACATCTATTCCATAACTTGTACTAAATGCTACCCCCATTCCTTCAAGTTTTCCCCCAACAGCGTCTAATTTTATTTCTTTGGGTGTGGATGTAGAATCCGCATGAACTTTACGTTCAATAATTACTGTAACCTTAGTATTACTATTAAGATAAAGGATATCGGGGTCAACTTTCAAAGTTAGTTTAAAATCACTATTCTCCTTAGTTGTTACTATCTCAGTGTCAAGCAACTCATCCCCACAAGACATTAGAGGAAGAGTTATTATGGCTAAAACTGCTGAGAGTAGAAGACAGCGATAGACCTGAAATAATATATTTCTTTTATCATTTATCATGTATTTACCTCGGAAAGGATATACAGGGTACACCTCAATTGTAAAGCTTTTATAGTAATAAAGTAAACACTTTATTGATGGAAATATTAATTAAGAAAATCCGGTAACAATCTTGTGATTCTATAGATTCACCGATAACTTCAGACTATCAATGCAATAAAATTTCATTGAAAAACCACATGCAATTAATGGTGTTATGCCTAGTAGTAAAAAAGCCAATTTAAATTATAACTTAGATAGCTATGGTTTATTGACCATGGACAAATTATCTAAATGGGTCAAGATTGTTGGAATCCTCAATATAATTTCTGGCGGTTTATATTGCTTAACCATATTCATATTTGCTGTGCCCACAGTAGTTATGGGAATTATAACCATAGTCATGGGTACAAAGCTTACTGTTGCAGCAAACCATCTAGAATTTGCTCTTCAAAATAAAGATGCTGAAAGCTTTACAATTGCGATCGATCAACTAAGACAATATTTTCTTATTAATGGCATTCTATTAATTATAACTGTTGCATTGATTGGATTAGGCATCATTTTATTGATTTCTTTTGCTGGGTTTTTTATGGATTTAATTAATCAAAGTGGTTTTGATTACTCAACAATATCATCTAAAATATTTTTAAAATGAAATTCATAAAAAACATTGTCAAAATCAAGCCAGGGGAAGGAAAAATGGTATTGACTTTTTTCCTCTTTTCATTTTTTTTGGTTGCAATGGGATTGGTCGCAAAAACAGCTAAAGATGCATATTTTTTAAGTCGATTCGAAAAATCAATACTTCCGCTTATGTTTCTTGGTGTTGCAATATTTATTGCACCCATATTGACTTATTATACAAAACTATCAAAAAAATTATCACCACGCCTCCTTTTTATAATAACAAGCTCAATTTTTATTGCTTCATTTATTATTGTCCAACCTATGATAACAGGTTTGGTAATACCTGCAGTATATATATGGATAGAAATTGTAGTGGCTATAATGATTATTCAGTTTTGGGGTACGGCAGCAGAGTCATTTGAGCCCCAACAGGCAAAACGACTTTTTGGAATTATTGGAGGTGGTGGATCATTTGCAGTTATGTTAATTGGCATGAATTTGAAACCATTTGTAAAAGCATTTGGGACGGATGAACTATTATTTCTAGCTGCTGGACTACTGGCTTTAACAACTCTATTTGGAGTCAATGCGATAAAATATTTAAAAAAGGTTCCAGTTAAAAAAATATCAACACCCACTAAAAAGAAGAAAAAAAAGAAAAAAGATCCCTTTATCATTGGAATTGGGACGATAGTATTCCTTTCTGCTATCGTTACAATCTTGATAGATTATCAATTCAAGATGGTTGCGAGTTCTACATACCCAAATGAAAGTGATTTGGTTGGGTTTTTTGGATTATTTTATTCAGTTGCTGGAGCCGCATCAATTATAATGCAATTTTTCGTTACAGGTAATGTTTTATCGCGATTTGGGATTTTACTTGGATTACTAATTCTCCCGTTCTTTTTAATTGCTGGATCAACAGCAATTTTATTTGCACCGGTTCTAATGAGCGTGAGTTTCGCAAAATTTTCTGATCAAACGTTTAAATTCACGATTAATAACTCATCATTAGAACTATTATGGTTACCTGTACCTCCAGTTCTAAGAAAAACCCTTAAACCTCAAGTAAGTGGAACGCTTAAATCAATGGGTGAAGGTCTTGGTGGTATCGTAACTTTTTTATTAGTTAAGATAATTTCAATTCAATACCTTAGTATCGTTTCTCTTGGTGCTATTTCTGCTTGGCTGTTTACATCATTTCGAGTCAAAAATGGATATGTAAAGCAATTAGAAAATGCTATCTCAAAACGCCAAATTGATTTTGAAGAACTGAGCGTTGATGTTCAAGATGCCGCTATGGTAAAAACAATTGAAGAAACCCTATCATCAAATGATGAAATTAAACAACTTTTCGCCTTAGAAATAATTGAAGGACTACCTCTTTCTTCATGGAAAAATACTATTCAGCGTTTATTTGATGAAGCAACCCCTGATGTAAGAAAACGAATACTAAATATGGCATGGGACGAGGAATTAATTCTATCTGATGATGACATCATCAAGGCCATGAAAAAAAATGATGATGTATCATCAGAAGCTATGATGGTTGCTGGTCGTAGAAAAATTGAAAGCATAATTCCAGACCTAGAAATTCTACTTGAAAGTGAAGTTGATGATCAACGTGCATCTGCTGCAACTGCGATTATACAAATTGGATCTGAGATAAGTCAAAATGCAGAATCGATTATAAATGATATGCTCAATAGTGATGATGAATTAGTTCAGGCAACAGCCTTAAAGCGACTGATATATAATGATAGTATTCTTACTACAGATAAATTGATTGAGTTTCTAAATAATGAAGGGCATGTGATTAGTAATGTAGCATTGACAATAGCAGAAAAACGCAATGATGAAAAATTAATACCTGCGATTATTTCTAACTTAGATGTTTCAAAGACGAGTCTGCAGGCTAGAGAGACTCTAAAGAAATATTCCGATGAAATCATTTTGGATCAATTTGATTCACTGTTATCAAGTGATACAACTTTGAGAAAACTAAAGTTGGGAATTATTCGAGGATTGCGAGAATACCCAATTGATAGATCCATCGATCTATTAATGAGCCAATTAGGTTCACCCGATCAAGAAATCTATAATGAAGTGGTTGATTCTTTATTAGCAATTGCTAGGTTGAGTGAAATTGATGAAAATCATCAAAAGATAATCCATGAACAGATTAACTCCATTGCAAAGAAAGTATACAGCTTATATGAAATTATAAGATTGCTTCCTGAAGATGAGAACAGCCTACTTATGAATGATTATTTGAATAGTGAAATTCAACACACACTTCCTACTCTTTTAAAACTTGGTGTGATCGATAAACCAGAGACCCCTATTGAAATATATATCCATACTGTAAAAAGCGGAGACCCAGCTAAATTGCCTTTCTTATTAGAATTTTTTGAGAATATCTTTTCTAAAGAACAAAGAAACATAATTAATCCATTAATTGAGCAAATCTCCCTTGATGAAAGAAGTAAAATCGGATTAGATCATTTTAAAGCATTACCAAATAATCTAGATGAGGAATTAATAGAATCCGTCTATGATTCGAATAAATGGAAATCAGTTATTGCGTTAGATTATTTATTAAAATCTGAAAAAATCGAAGTTATTAAATCTTTAGATTGGCAGAATATCTCACCATCAAATGCAAATAAAGAATTGCTTGCAAGACAGTTTCAAAAAAATGGTGTTAACCTTGATTTCATTCCTAAAGACCGTTTTAAATTAGAGGGACTTGAATTGACCATGTATTCTACATTAGAGAAAACAATTATCTTAAAATCTGTTGATATGTTTAAATCAATACCAGCAGAAAATCTATCACGCGTTGCTCAAATTACTGAAGAAGTTGAATTTGAGTCTAACACCCAAATTATGGCTGAAGGTGATTATGGTGATTCATTATTTATTGTTGTAGATGGAAAGGTAAAAATCCACAAAGGTGATAAAGAGATAGTAAGTCTTGGTAAAGGAGCCTGCCTTGGCGAGATGGCTTTGCTTGATGGAGAACCGCGGTCTGCAGATGCGACGGTTACTGAAGATTCAACTTTATTTAAAATTGAGCAAGAGGGTTTTTACGAAGTCATGGGTAGTCAAAGTGAAATAATGGAAGAAATTATTAAACTACTTTCAGGAAAACTTCGAGATACGAATGAAAAGTTGATGTCGAAATAATTACTTTTTAGATTTTTTTATCAATCTAATTTCTTTTTTTCTTTAATATTTTCTATAAAATCATCTTTTACTTTATCAATTGATTCTTTTCCTTCTTCATAAACTTCAGTTGCTTTATCAACTGCTGATTCAATAGAAACTTTTTCTCCAGACCAAGTAGTATAAGCTATCCATAATACCAATACTGCAGCGGCAACTACAACTAGTTTGAATAATTTCTTTATTACACCAAATAATATAATTAAAGATAAAACAACAGCTACTGCCATATAAATCGGGTCTGAGGCTAGAAAATCGCTTAATTGCTCCATTAATCTTTTCCTTTCATCATTTTTTGTTTATTTCTATTCATTCGTCCTGTTGTTTTTTCATACTCTTCAATCAGTTCCATCACCCTTGGGTCGTCTGGCATCTTAAATTTCATTGTATCAATTTTCCCAGTTTTTTCAACTATTTTCCCATCTTTCATAAATATTGTCACTACACCAATGTAATAACCTGCTTTACCTGCTTGTACGATTAGAGTGCCATTAACTTCTGATGGTTCTTCAATTGCAGATTGGCTATGCGAACCTACTATAATATCTAAACCATCAATCGTTTCAGCAATACTTTTATCGATATCTAATCCATGGTGGCTTAATAAAACAAATATATCTGCACGATTAGATAATCGACCCATCTCTTTTTTTATAGATTCGATCGGATCAGACAATTCAATTTTCTCTTGAATTTCTTTTGAATAATACTTGATTGCATACTCATCCATAACTCCAAGAATAGCAATTCTAACACCGTCCCTTTTAAGAATTTTATATGGCAGAACACCTTTCCTTTTAAGATTCGTAATAACTACAGATACATCCATTTTTTTAGTAAGATCATCAAGCTCTCCAGGATCCATTGTCAATTCCTGATCTCCCAATAGTATAGCATCGTAGGGAAGAAATTTATAAGCTTCAGCCATTAAACTATCTTTATATGACCTGTGGGTCATTGTAAAAATGTCCCCAGCATCGAGAAGAATTGAATTAGGATGTTTCTTAATAAAATCTGATACATAAACTGATCTTTTCTCAACAGCTCCAAATGGATGATCAGGACAATAGCAATTCTCTAGAGCACCATTAGTATTATTCGTATGTAAAATATAGAGTTTTTTATTTTGCGCAAGTAACCCTGCAGTCAAAATAATCATCGCAAATAATATAACTTTGGTTAGTTTTTGGATCTTCATCCTCCCTAAAATTGAGTGTAATAAAGTTTTTAATCAAAACATTTTTATTCATTTCTCTATTTTAAAAACAATGAGTAAAGAAAACACTTATATATTGGGTACAAATAAAGAGGAGTTAACCAGACTGGAAGTGCAACATAAAGTCTGGTCCTCTGAAGCAAAACGTGGCTGGGATTTAGCTAAGTTCAAAACTGGACAAACAATTTTAGACTTGGGTTGCGGGCCAGGATACTGCACGGAAGAGTTAGCGCGTATCGTGGGTAAGACCGGCAAAGTAATTGGTGTTGATCGTTCAGATATATTTATTTCACACTTAAACCAGATCAAACAATCAACTCAACTTTCTATTGAAGCACGTTTATCGGATTTTGATACATTGTTACTTGACCCTGATTCTCTAGATGGAGTGTATTGTCGCTGGGCTTTGGCATGGATCTCAAACCCAAAAGAAATATTATCAAAGATAAAAGATGCTTTAAAGCCGAAAGGTAAAATGGTTATTCATGAGTATTTTAATTTTTCTACCCACCAAACAAATCCAGAACGACCTGCCTTAAAAAAGGCTATTGCTACAGCGTTTAAAAGTTTTCAGGACTCTGACTTTGAAATCAATGTTGGGAGTTACTTGGCTCAATATTTTGAAGAGCTTGAAATGAAAGTTATTAATATTCGTTTGATGCCCAAATTAGGGACCCCTGGCTCCATGATTTGGGAATGGCCAAAAACATGGTATCAGAGTTATTTCCCTCGATTGGTATCAATGGGATATCTTAATAAACAAGATGTAGAAGATGCCATGAAAGATATCCAAGAACTTGAAATGCTTTCGTACGCAACTCTATGCTGCCCATTGATGATAGAAGTCATCGCTGAGAAATAAAATACTTCTTAATTTAAATGAGCATTATTTTGAAATAAAATATGCCACTGTAGCTCAGTTGGTAGAGCAACGCATTCGTAATGCGTAGGTCAGCGGTTCGACTCCGCTCAGTGGCTCAATCCTAGATAGTAATTTGAAGTTGGATTAATTAAAATAGTTTAGTTAGTTTGAAATATCTAATTCCGATAGCAATTATTTAATCCTGATGAAAAAAATTAACAACCACGCCGATATTAGTACCTACACATTGCTTTACCAGCGATTAGTTGGTGCAAAAGTAATATTTGGTCGAAAATTTATGCGCCACAAGCAGTGGGAGATGAATCATGTAGCTAATTATTTACTGGAAAATGCTGGTAATGGCAGAATATTAGATATTGGTTGTAGCACGGGATATTTAACAAACCATTTATCAAAACAATTTGGACCTGGAATCGTTTCTGGGGCAGATATTAGTTTAGCTTCGATTAAGCGAAATAGATCATTATTTGATAAAATTAATTTTTACCATATAGATAATAACTTTTACCAAGAGCATAAAACAAAGTATGCAGCAATAACTCTAATGCATGTTTTGGAGCATATAGAAAAACCAGTCCCTTTTCTAAAAAATATAATAAAGCTACTAGATAAAAATGGTATTTTGGTGGTTAGTGTTCCACAGGAAAGGATTCGTGGAGATCTAGCACTTTTTGAGAATATATATAATTTGTTCCGCGGAAAATTTAAAAATGTTCATTTACGAAATTATACTTATGATACCTTGAATACTGAACTAACAAAAGCTGGATTAAATATTCAATATCATAAATATAATAACATGTTGAACCGCAGTTCTAATAAGCAGTCTCTTACTAACCACGCCTTAATCGTATATACAAAAGCAAATAGAAAACTTTAGCCACCCAGCGCCCCAGACCTTAGCCCTGTTAAGCAGCTATTATTATCACTAAAAATTATTCTATAATCAGTAAATCAATTTCGAAAACCAGCGTAGAATTTGGCGGGATATCTCCCATATCTTGACTCCCATATCCCATACTGGGTGGAATAGTTAACTTTCGCTTCCCTCCAACTTTCATTCCAATGAGACCTTCGTCCCATCCTTTTATTACTTGTCCTCCACCAACAGTAAATCTAAACGGTGTGCGACCAGGATTAAGAGATGAATCAAATTTTGTACCATCTGTTAACCAACCTGTATAATTAACTGTGACAATATTATATTGTGCAACAGCATTCCCCTCGCCAACTTTTAAATCCTCAATGATAAGTTCTCCATCCATTACTTCTTTATCCTTACTGCAACCTGCGATTAGAACCATAGCAATCATTACAGGAATTTGCCATTTAATTTTCATATTTATTCTCCAAATCAAGTTCGAAGTTTACATTAATTGGCTGAATAGAATTACCGTAAATTTCATATTATGTTATGGCATAAGATTTAGAGATGTCAAGCCCTCCATCTTTTATTAATCAATATTTGCCTCCGCTATCCGATCGTCTTCGGGGAAATAATGAAACATTTTATGGTCCAATCACGTTAGGTTATCAAGAGTTTATCCGAGGTCGATCAATAACACTTTGGCCAATAAATATTCTAAATAATGTGGTTGTTAATAATTAGAAATTATCAAATTCAAAGATGGACAGTACTTTTGGTTCTATCATCAGTACTTCTTTTTGCTCAAGATGAACGCTTACGTCTTAAAAAAGCTGATGTTCTTGAGAGCAGAACCATAGATGGAAAGGCCATACAATATCTCAAAGGCAATGTGGTTTTCCAAAAGGGAGAGATGACCATGAACTGCAATTGGGCACGGTTTAACCAAAAAACCGAACAAGGTTTCCTATTTGGCAACGTATCGATGGTTAAGAATGAACAAAACTTAACATGTGATTCTCTTTTTGTCGATTCACCAAAAAATATCATGATTGCCTATAGTAATACCCATGTTTGGGATACAACATATAGTCTTGTAACTGATACACTTTTTTATTTTTCTGAATTAGATAGTGGATCCGCAAATGGGAACGCGACTCTAGTTCAGGATAAACAAACCATTACGGGTGACAGAATTGAATATGTTGAATTGCCAGAATCAAATGGAGTCTCTTATGCTGCTCGGGGGAATGTTTCAATTATTGAGGAAGGAAGAATTGCCACATGTGGAGAGGCTATATATGATAGGGAAAATGGTAAGACTGTTTTAAAGATTAAACCTGAGATCATTGACAATAATCAAACAATCGCAGGAAGTGAAATTTATTTATCCTATGATGATGATGTACTCAAGAATGTATTTATACCTAGCGATGCTCATGTCACACATCCAGCCAAAGGAGTCAGAGAATGGATCGAAGTAATTGACGGTGATAGTGTAACGTTTATTGATTCTCTCACCTTTAGTGATGACATGACTGGATCTACATTAAGAGGTTTTTTTGTAGATGGCCAATTAGATTCAATGAGGCTAGAAGGTATGGCTACAACCCTATATCATATTTTTGAAGATTCAGTTTATCAAGGGAATAATCAAGCATCCGGTGATACAATCAATATGATGTTTAGAGATAATGAACTCAAAAGAATTTTTGTCTCTGGTGGATCTGAAGGTCTTTATACACCAGACTCAACTAATCAGGATATGGATGGACCAATAAAATATAAATCAGAAGATATTGAATATGATATGACGAACGAATATACTGATCTCCATGGTGAAGCTAGCATTGATTATACAAATGTAAATCTAACTGCTGGTTTTATTAATGTTGCTTGGAAAAATAATCTATTGAGAGCACTACCACAATCTGAACGAGATTCACTATATGGACATTTACTTCCAACTATGGTAGAAGAAGGCGATGAACCAATGGTTGGGGATACAATGATATATAATCTTGAAACACGAAATGGGAAAGTAATAAAGGGTAAAACCCAAGCCGATGATGGATTTTACGTTGGTCAAGAAATTAGAAATCAGGATATGGGGATTTTTTATGCAGAGAATGCAACTTACACAACCTGCGATTTAGATCATCCTCACTTCCATTTTGAAATGAATCGAATGAAAATGATTAATGAAGATAAAGTTTTAGCTCGTCCTATTATTCTATATATCGCAGACATACCCGTGTTTGGATTACCTTTTGGAGTATTTCCACATCAAAAAGGGAATCGTCATTCAGGTTGGATTATGCCCTCCTACGGGTCTGATGCTCGTTGGGGAGGTTACATTAATGGCTTGGGATATTACTGGGCAGCAAGTGAATATTTTGATTCCAAATTTACAATGAGCATTTATGACCGTGACGGGATTACGCTAAGATCACAAAACAACTACAATAAACGTTATTCCTATTCAGGGACCTTAGATCTTGAATCAAAACAACGGTTTTCTGGATCAATTTCAGATGCAGATAGAGATATATATAAGTTGGGCGCTAATCGACAAAGTGACTATGTGGTAAGATGGAGTCATCGACAACAATTAAGAAAAAATCAATCTGCTGCAGTAAATGCTAGCTATTATTCTAGTGGAGATTATAATCGCCGTACAGGAATTGCTCAACAGAAACGTTTAAATCAACAAGCAGTCTCTAATGCGACCTATTCTAAAAGGTGGCCAAAATCACGGAATAGCTTAAGTCTTAATCTATCTTCAAGACGTGATCTTATGGCAGAAAAGAAAATAGATGAAAATTCTGTTTTTTATTCAAATCCAAATCGTTCTGGACAACAAATAAATATTACAAATAATACATTACCTCAATTGGCATTTTCACATAGCCAACGCTCTCTTTTCTCAACTAAGGCCACCAAGAAAAAATGGTATAACAATATTAATTATCACTATTCTTCAAGATTTACAAATAATCAAAAAAACTATTATGAATCTGAGTCCTATGCCCTCACAGATTCAACAACAGGTTATAGGTGGATAACAAATGAAAATGACGATCCGTTACAACAAACATTTTCCGATTATATTGTATCCCACACATCAGGATTAAATATGTCATCTAAAATATTTAAATATTTCAATGTATCTCCAAATATTTCTCTAAGGTCTGACTGGGTGAACAGAACTTTTTCAGGAAGCATTGACACAACTTCAGGTCAAATAAACAAAAATGAAGTGAAAGGTTTTAATACACGGACAACAGGATCATTTAATATTAACATGAATACTCAAGTATATGGTTTATTCCCCGTAAAACTTGGTAAAATGGAGGCAATTCGCCACGTTATTTCTCCATCGATTGGATATTCATATCGTCCTGATTTTTCTAAAGAAGTGTTTGGAAGAAATCCTGGCTATTATCAAACAATTCAACAAGATAATGGAGAGGTAGTTTATTTTGATCGTTTTTCTGGGACTTTAGCTGGCGGAACACCGCGAGGTGAAAGTCAATCAATGAATATTTCTATGAATAATGTTTTCCAAGCTAAAATTGTAGATGGTGACAAAGAAAAAAAGCAGGATCTTTTTTCTTGGCGCATGAGTACCGGCCGTAATTTTGTAGCAGATGATTTTCAGTGGAATAACATTAATTCTTCGATTCGAGCTAATATGAATAGAAAGCTTAATTTAGATTTTTCCATGACTCACGATTGGTATGATTTTGATGAACAAAAAAATATGCGCATAAATAAGTTTAAAACGAGTGGTGGTATGCCGACACCTCGATTGATTAATGCACGTTTTTCTACAGGTTTTAGATTTGCCGGAAAACGACTATCGTATGAATCTGGGTCTGATGATGTTATCGAAGATACTACAGGAACGGAACAACGTGTAGATGGAGCGAATTTAGCGGGAATTTTTACTGATGTCGGTGGCAGCAACAAAACTCCACCTGGTGATCTTTGGTCAACTTCTGCTAGTTTTAGTTTTTCCTATAATAATGCTAATCCTAATAATCCTCAAAAAACATTCTGGATGTCTTCTAATTCAACTATACAGTTTACAGAAGCGTGGCGGATTCAGTATAATGCTCGCTTTGATTTAATAAACCAAAGTCTTGTCAGCCATACGTTTTCAGTTTATCGAGATCTGCACTGTTGGGAACTCAGTCTTAATTGGACTCCAAATGGGTATGCTTCTGGGTTATATTTGAAATTGAATGTTAAGTCTCCAAATCTTAGAGATTTAAAAATTGAGCAACGCGGAGGGGCCTTTAGTAGACCTTCATTGTTTGACCGCTAACTAAACTATGATATTAATAAATTGAAATCATCAGAGCCCTGGATAGTTGTCGCTGAGTATAATGGTTCCATCGTAGCTGAAATGGCGCAATCCATTTTAAAAGATCATGACATTCCATGTTATATTAAGGGCGATTGGTTTAATTCTGCTTATAATATTAATGCATTCAGCATGCCTGGAGGCTCTGTGAAATTGTATATTCCAAATGGATTAAAGGCAAAAGCAGAAGAGTTATTAAAGGATATAATTCCATCAGATGAGTAAATCACCTATTCGCTCAGTTAAAGGCACTCAAGATATTCTTCCAGATCAATCGACTAGATGGCAGGATTTAGAGTTAACTATTCAAAAAATAATGGATTCTTATGGGTACAAAGAAATACGTACTCCCGCATTTGAACACAGTGAAGTTTTTTCACAAGGTGTCGGTCAAGAAACTGATATTGTTTCTAAAGAAATGTATAGTTGGACCGATCAGGGTGGTGATAATCTAACTCTTAAACCTGAACTTACCGCTCCTGTTGCACGTTCATTTATTCAACATAATCTTGGCGTACAAAATTCTATCAATAAGCTTTATTATATAGATGCTCTGTTTAGGAGAGAACGACCTCAAAAAGGACGATACAGACAATTTCATCAGTTTGGTATTGAAGTTTTTGGCTCAGAGAATCCAGAAACCGATGTAGAAGTCATTGCATTGGCTATGCATGTTTTTCATAAGTTAGGATTGAAAGAATTAACGCTACAATTAAATTCTATTGGTTCTCCGGAATGTCGTAATAATTATCGAAATGCAATTAAGAATTTTTTAGCACCACATTTTGATCAATTAAGCCAAACAAGTCAAGACAGGTATAATAATAATCCTCTGCGAATACTCGACACTAAATCTCCAGATGAAAAAGAAATACTCAAAGACGCTCCCAATATATCTAACTATTGGACTATTGATGATAAAAATCATTTTGACGAAGTCTGTAATCTTCTGAAACATATAAAAATTGATTATCAACTATCACCTAGTCTTGTAAGAGGATTAGATTATTATACACGAACAACATTTGAGATTACATCAAATGAGCTTGGAGCTCAGAATGCAATTTGCGGTGGTGGTAGATATGACGGCCTAGTTGAAAAATTAGGAGGGAAACCTACCCCTGGTATTGGATTTGCTGCAGGGATTGAGCGTTTATTATTAGCTTCTTCAAGTGATAACAAATTTCGCAATATTCAAATATATATTGTTGGAATTGGCAATGATGTCAGGCCAACAATGATCAAACTCGCTGAAGAACTTAGGAGTAATGATATAAGAACTAGTTTTGATTATCTTCGCCGATCAATAAAAGCACAAATGCGCGAGGCAAATAAACTAGGAGCCCAATATGCAATTATTATTGGTGAAGATGAGTTAAAAGATAAATCAGTAATAATTAAAGATTTATCAACAAGTAATCAGGAAAAAATCACTTTGGATTCAGTCCAAAAGTATATGAAGTCTTTACCTTTATAATTTTTTCTATTACATTAAATACGCGCGCACGAAAATGATTGATTAACTAAATTTATGATTATAAGGAATTAATATTATTAAACCACTATTGATCGTTGAGTCACCTTCTAAAGCAAAAACAATTTCTAAATACTTAGGAGGCGAGTATGAAGTCTTAGCTAGTGTTGGACATATTAAGGATCTTCCAAAAAAAGAACTTGGTGTCGACATTGAAAATGATTTTGCCATTACAGAAGATACCCTTCCTGACAAAAAATCATTTATGAAAGAATTTAAAGCATTAGCAAAAAAAACAAATAAGGTTGTAATTGCTACTGACCCTGATCGTGAAGGAGAGGCCATAGCAGCACATCTTGCTAGTGAAGTTGAACCAGATAAAATTTCTCGTGTTCAATTTACTGAAATTACAAAAGAGGGTGTCAAAGAAGGAATGGATGCGCCTCACCCCATTAATAAAGACATGGTAAATGCTAGGACTGCACGACGTATTATTGATCGTCTCGTAGGATATAAAGTCTCTCGTGTTCTTTGGAGTTGCTTAAAAAAGAATATGAAATTTGTTGAAGTTTCCCTTTCAGCTGGGCGAGTACAATCTGCTGCACTAAGAATCATTGTTAATAGAGAGCGTCTTAGACAAATTTTTCATTCTGCGGACTATTATGATTTGAAAGCAACATTTAGTATTAATGAAGATTCATTTTCAGCAACATTAATACGATTGGACAATAAGAAAATTGCAACCGGAAAAGACTTTGACCCAAACTCTGGGAATTTGAAAAATACAGATGTTCTTCTTTTATCAAAAACACAAGCTGATGAATTAGTTAAAGAATTAAATCAGGGAGTTTTCAAGATCTCAAATATTGAGGAAAAAATTAAGAATTCTCACCCTAAACCTCCTTTCACCACATCAACACTCCAACAAGAAGCTGCGCGCAAACTTCGTTCGTCTGCCAGAAAAACCATGCGAAATGCACAACGACTCTATGAACAAGGTTTCATCACATATATGAGAACTGACTCAACTTTATTATCGAAAGAAGGCATTAATGGTGCAAGAAATGAAATATTATCTAAGTTTGGTCAAGAGTATTTGCCGAAACAAGCTAACGTTTATAGTACAAAAGTAAAAAATGCACAGGAAGCTCATGAAGCCATTCGCCCAGCTGGAGTTAATTTCACTAGCGTTGATCAAGTTAGAACTTCAATTGATGATGATGCTGCTAAGTTATATGACTTAATATTAAAAAGAACCCTAGCATCACAAATGAAATCAGCAAAACTAAAACAAATTGCTGTTACAATAGAAAATCAACGATCAGAGTTTCGGGCAAATGGTAAGGTTATTTTATTCCCGGGTTATATGGCTGCCTATGTTGAAAGTACAGATAGAAGAAATGGTATTACAGAAGATAAAGAAACTATACTTCCTAATATGGCAAAAGAACAAATATTAAACTGCAATGAGCTTACTGCAAAAGAACACTCAACAAAACCCCCCGCAAGGTTTACAGAAGCTTCGTTAGTGAAAGAATTGGAAGCTGAAGGTATTGGTCGTCCCTCGACTTTTGCAAATATCATAGATACGATTGTTTATAGGACTTATGTCAATAGAGATAGAGGAAAGCTCACACCAACTTTTCTTGGTATAGCAGTTACACAATTATTAGAAAATCACTTTACTGCTCTTGTAGATACTAAGTTTACTGCTAATATGGAAGATGGTCTAGATGCTATTTCCCGAGGAGAAAAAGAAGCGACTCCTTTTATGAGAGACTTCTATTTTGGGTCAGAAAAACAAACTGGCTTAGAAGCAATGCTTGAAGATAAAGTTGACATAGGAAAAGCTTGTTCTGTCCAATTTGAGAATGATGGTGACCCAATAGAGATTCGAGTAGGACAATATGGGCCTTTTATTCAGCAAGGTGAGATTAGAAAGTCTATACCCTCAAATATATATCTTGGTGATATTAATGTTGATAAAGCTTTAGAGATAATAAATCAAGAAATAAATGAAGATAAAGAGCTTGGGATTGATTCAGAATCTGGAGAAAAGATATTATTAAAAAATGGCCCTTATGGACCCTACGTACAGTTAGGTGAAACTAATAAGCGAAAAGCAATACCCAAAGGGACAAATTTATCTGAAGTAGATTTGGAACTTGGGTTAAAATTAATCGCACTTCCTCGGACACTTGGTTCACATCCTGAGACGGGTGATGATGTTAAAGCGGATTATGGTCGTTTTGGCCCATATGTATCAGCTGGTAAAGGTAAGAATGGACGTATCCCACCAAACATGTCTCCTCTCACTATTGAATTACCCGATGCATTAGAGCTAATTAATAAACGTTCAAATGGACCGCAAGAATTAAAAACTTTGGGGAATCATTCTGAGACCGGTGAATCATTAATATTAAAAGATGGAAGATATGGCCCCTATATAACAGATGGAAAAGTTAATGCATCACTTCCTCGAGAAATTGATGTTGAAAAATTAACACTAGAACAAGCAATAGAATTAATTAATAAAAAACGAGCCGCCCCACCGAGAAAAAAACGACGTAAAGCTAAAAAGAAATGAAACAATTACTTTTACTTACTATGTTTCTAACAATTCTTAGTGCTGATGAGAAAAGTGAGCTAATTATTGATATAGAAAAAAGTTTAATGGCAACATGTTGTTGGTCTGGAACCGTTTATGATCACGGTAATAAAGAGATGGAAATAGAAATTGCTGGGATGGTAGATAATGGTAAAACAAAATCGGAGATAATAGACTATTATACGGATAAGTACGGTGAACGAGTATTGTCAATACCGGTCGCAGAAGGGTTTAATATTTTTGCTTGGCTGGCTCCACTATTTTTTGGACTTCTAAGCATTTTTATTATTATTACTTATATGAAAACATCAAAAAATGAACCTATTCCAATCGTTAATTCCTCGGATAGTAATATTAAGTATAATGATGAAATTGAACGTGAGCTCAAAGCACTTGATTAATAATAATTTCTTTCTAACCTTAGATAACAATACATAATTACACCATTATTTATAATAGATTAGATTCTCCCTAACTTCTCAGCAATTATTATTAAATATAAAAAAGGGAAATATCCTAGTAACTATGAGTATTGATAAAATTGTATCTCTCTGTAAACGAAGAGGATTCGTTTTTCAAAGTTCGGAAATTTACGGAGGATTTGGAGCTATTTATGATTACGGTCCATTAGGAATCACTTTAAAAAATAATATTTCTCAGTTATGGTGGCGTGATATGACTCAGCTACATGAGAACATTGTGGGTTTAGATAGTGGAATTCTAATGCATCCAAAAATTTGGGAAGCTTCAGGACACGTAGGCGCATTTAATGATCCTTTAGTAGATTGTAAAGAATGTAAGTCACGCTATCGTGCTGATGATCTGGTAGAAAAAGATAACGAAAATACTGAGTGGATAAAAATTCAATGCCCAAAATGTGGTACTACAGGTAAACTTACAGAGCCACGCCAATTTAATTTAATGTTTAAAACAAATATTGGTCCTATTGAAGATGATAGTAATATTGCGTTTTTACGCCCTGAAACAGCCCAGGGTATTTATGTTAACTATCTACTTACACAAAATGCCCTGCGTTTAAAAGTTCCATTTGGGATTGCTCAAATTGGTAAAGCATTCCGCAATGAAATTGTAGCTAGAAATTTTATTTTTCGCACACGAGAATTTGAACAAATGGAGATGCAGTATTTTGTTAAGCCTGGAGAAGATGATAAATCATTGAATGAATGGAAACAAAAAAGAATATCGTTTTATGACCAAATTGGAATTAATTCATCAAAACTCAGATTTCATGAGCATGGCAATGATGAACTCGCTCACTATGCTAAAGAAGCTTGGGATATTGAATTTGAATTTCCTTTTGGCTGGTCTGAAATTGAGGGGATTCACAATCGTACTGATTTTGATTTGGTTCAACATGAAAAGTTTTCCGGTAAAAAAATGGAAGTTTTTGATCAACAAAAAAATGAGAGATTCCTTCCATATATAATTGAGACTTCTGCAGGACTTAATCGCATATTGCTAGCAGTATTAAGTGATGCTTATTGGGAAGACAAGGATAATGACCGAATAGTCATGAAATTTCATCCTAAAATAGCTCCAGTAACTGCTGTAGTATGTCCATTGGTTAAAAAAGATGGCTTGCCTGAAATTGGACGTAAAATTATGGATCTATTAAAACCGCATTATATAACAATCTATGATCAGCAAGGTTCTATTGGGAAACGATATTATAGGCAAGATGAAGCAGGTACACCTTTTGGAATAACCATAGATCATCAGACTGCCGAAGATAATTCTGTTACACTCAGACATAGAGACAATCAGCAACAGGATCGCGTGGCTATTGATCAACTTGTTAAAGCTATCAATGATAGTATGGAGAATTATTAATGAATAATCATTTGACACTTCGCTCTGGAAATCCAACATTAAATGCAAAAACCTTTGGTGGTTTTGATTTAACAACCGGAGCAACAATGACCATAATGGGCACAGTATCTAAAACAGCCCTTGCTCTATTATTATTGATGTCAACAGCTATATTTACATGGAATCTTCCTTATGGAGATCCTAAAACTAGTGCTCTAATGATTATAGGAATGATTGGTGGTTTTATCGTCGCCCTTATAACAGCATTTAAACCTCATGTGGCGCAGTACACTGTTCCAGTTTACTCATTACTTCAAGGATTAGCCTTGGGAGGTATATCAAAATTCTTTGAAACAATGTATCCGGGTATTGTAACTCAAGCAGTAATGCTGACCTTTGGGACGTTAGCTGCACTTCTCCTTGCCTACCGTTCTGGCTTAATTAAAGCAACAGAAAATTTTAAACTAGGTATAGTAGCAGCAACTGGTGGAATTGCATTTGTTTATCTGATCAGTTGGATTCTTAGTTGGTTTAGTGTAAATGTTCCATTGATCCATTCGAATTCTAATATGGGTATATTATTTAGTGTTGGAGTTGTCATAATTGCGGCATTGAATTTGGTTCTGGATTTTGATTTTATTGAAGAGGGTTCTGAGAAGGGAGCGCCAAAATATATGGAATGGTATGGTGCATTTGGTTTAATGGTCACACTAATCTGGTTGTACCTTGAAATCTTACGCCTATTAGCAAAATTATCATCTAGGAGAAATTGATAATAATATCAAATATTCTTTTCATGGGGAAAAATTTTAACTGGAAGAAATGGACAAGGAAAACACACTATTGGGGTGCGTTCATAATTTTATTACCTGTTTTGATCATTGTAATAACAGGTATTTTTCTTCAATTAAAAAAAGAAATTGAATGGATCCAACCACCAACAAAAAGCGGTGAGATTTCCAATAATCCTTCAATATCTTTTGATGAAATTCTTGAAGCTGCAAAAAAAGTAGAAGAAGCAAATATCCAATCTTGGGGTGACATTGATCGTTTAGATGTTAGAATTGACAAGGGGATTGTAAAAGTGCGAAGTAGAAATAGATGGGAAGTGCAAATTGACACCTTTTCCGGTGATGTTATTCAAGCGGCGTATAGACGTTCTGATATCATTGAAGAACTACATGATGGCTCTTGGTTTCATAATAAGGCAAAACTTTGGATCTTTTTGCCATCAGGAATAGTCTTATTTTTACTGTGGTTAACGGGATTTTATATGGTGTTAATTCCATACATATCTAAGTGGGGAAAAAAGAAAAGTAGCTTATGAAAAAAATTCTCTTAATACCATTAATTTATTGTTTATCTGCCTGTACATCATCTACCTATGATATTATAATAATAAATGGTCAAATAGCTGATGGAACCGGTAAAGAGTTATTTAAATCCAATATTTATATTCGAAATGGTAAAATAATTGAAATTGGTAATATAGAAAATGCTATTGGAAAAAGTATACTTAATGCCAAAGGATTGGTCGTGGCGCCTGGCTTTATCGATATGCATACTCATTCTGAACGAAAAAGCTTAGATTTTCCTTATGTCGAAAATTATCTCCAACAAGGTGTAACAACAATGGTAGGTGGCAACTGTGGAAGTTCTCCTTATCCAATTTCTAGTTTTATTAAGGAAACTCAATCAAAAGGAATTGGGCCAAATCTAGCTTTATTGGTTGGTCATAACACCGTTCGAAAAGAAATAATGGGTAGTGAAAACCGATTGGCTACAAAGAGTGAATTAGAGAAAATGCAATTACTGATTGAATCTGCTATGGATGATGGTGCATTTGGAATGTCAACCGGATTAAAGTATATACCTGGAGCATATTCAAATACTGAAGAAGTGGTCGCACTGGCTTCTATTGTTTCCCAGCATGGAGGAATTTATTCAACCCATATGCGAGAAGAAGGTATTGGTTTACTAAAATCCACTGAAGAGGCAATCAACATTGGCCGTGAATCTAAATTGCCAGTTAATATCTCTCACCATAAAGCTGTTGGAAAATCAATGTGGGGTAACTCTATCAATACTTTAAATATGATTGATAAAGCTAGGGAAGATGGTATAGATGTTACTGCAGATCAATATCCTTATACTGCAACTAGCACTGGATTGACCGTTGTTTTCCCAGCATGGTCTTTAGCTGGAGGCACATCAAAATTAAATGAACGCTTAGATAATCCCAATCTGCGACAAAAAATAAAAGATCAAATTGTATGGAATATCGTATATGATAGAGGTGGTGGAGATCCTGCTAGCATTGTAGTTGCTAATTATCCTCCAAATACAACATATAATGGTATGAATTTAGCTAAAATAACCAAATCAAAAGGTCGAAGACCAACAGTGGAAAATGCAGCTGAAGTACTAATGGATCTTGTTTATGTTGGAAAGGGACAAGGTATATATCATTGCCTTAATGAAGATGACGTTGAACGAATTATGTCTCACCCACAAGTTATGCATGCCTCGGATGGCAGCACGATAGAATTTGGCAAAGCTCAACCTCACCCTAGAAGTTATGGAACATTTCCGCGTATTTTAGGAACATATGTAAGAGAAAAAGGAATTATTAGTTTAGCTGAATCTATTCGTAAAATGACAGGATTACCTGCATCTGTCCTTGACCTAAAAGACCGCGGAATAGTAAAAAATAACTTTTGGGCAGACTTAGTCATTTTTAACCCAAATAAAATTATTGATAATGCAACATGGGAAGAGCCTCACCAATATCCATCTGGTATTGATTGGGTAATAATAAATGGCGCCATTGCATTAGATCATGGTAATTGTTCAAAAGAATTGTATGGAAAGGTTTTAAAGCACAATGAATTATAGATTTGTAGAACGGATTAGCATTATAGTTATTATTTTTGCGGGACTATCATGTACAAAGCAATTACCCGTGTTTGGTGAAAATGGTATGGTTGTTTCCACAAGTCGCCATGCATCTCAAGTCGGTGTTGATATTCTAAAAGAAGGTGGTAATGCTGTGGATGCAGCTGTCGCCGTTGGATTTGCCCTTGCAGTTACTTCATCGTCAAATGGTAATATTGGTGGCGGAGGCTTTATGGTTTCTAAACTATCTAGTGGTAAGATTTTTACCTTGGACTATAGAGAAATGGCTCCATCTAATGCCGAACGCGATATGTATTTAGATGCAGACAATAATATCATTAAAGATAAATCCAGAAAAACTCATTTTGCCTCTGGAGTCCCAGGCTCAGTAGATGGTTTATTACGAGCCTGGAAAGATCATGGATCTGGCAATATATCTAGGGTACAATTACTATCCCCTGCTATTAGGCTAGCCGAAGGAGGGTTTAACCTTTCAGAATATGAAGCTGATCGTTTTAATAATAATAAAGATAGACTGAGCCAACACTCTGAGACAAAACGAATTTTTACTCGCGATGATAGAGAATGGAAAGAAGGAGATATATTTGTTCAAGAAGATCTAGCTAATACTTTGAAAAGAATTGCTAACGAAGGAAGAGATGGGTTTTATAAGGGTAAAACTGCACAATTAATCGTAGAAGAAATGAAGAATGTCGGCGGATGGATTACATATAATGATCTAGAAAATTATACCTCTAAATATAGGGATCCAGTGCAAGGTTCTTTTCAAGATTATGAGATAATATCTATGGGGCCACCTAGTTCTGGGGGACTTCTCTTAGTTCATATGTTAAATATGTTTAGTGAAATACTTGATCAATCAAAAACCCAATCTCTTGATATTAGTTATAATTCTCCCGACTATATTCATATTCTTACTGAAATTGAACGCAGAGCTTACGCTGACCGAGCTGAGCATCTTGGAGATTCAGATTTTTGGGATGTTCCAAAGAGCATGCTTTTGTCAAAAAATTATGCAAAAGAAAGAGTTCAAGCTATTGATTTTGCTCAAGCAGGTATATCAAAACAAGTTACACATGGAAATCCTTACTTGAATCAAAGTGAAGAAACCACTCATTATTCAGTTGTAGATAAGGATGGCAACTCGGTTGCCGTTACCACAACTATTAACTCAGGTTACGGAAATGGTATTACAGTAAAAGGTGCAGGTTTTTTACTTAATAATGAAATGGATGATTTTTCTAGTAAACCTGGGGAACCAAATATGTTTGGTCTTTTAGGAAATGAAGCGAATGCAATTGTACCAAAGAAACGTCCCTTAAGCTCTATGACGCCAACTATAGTATTAAAAAATAATGAACCTTACCTTATACTTGGCTCGCCAGGAGGGTCAACAATCATTACTACAGTTTTACAAAATGTACTAAATGTAGTAATTCACGATATGGATATCCAGCAAGCTGTCTCCTCACCTAGAATCCATTCTCAATGGATGCCAGATATGGTATTTCATGAAAAGGGTGGTCTATCTAATAAAATAATAAAGAGATTGAAAGCAATGGGTCATGATGTGAGGCTTAGAGGTTCTATTGGTGAAGCCAATGGTATCATGATTAACGCAAATGGATATTGGGGTGGTCCAGATTCAAGAGGAGAGACTTCAGCTATTGGTTACTAGAAGGAATCAGATAAATTAGATAAAGTCTTTTTTAATAGTTGAGAGAATTCTCTCGATGATTTTTCTGCTGTTTCCACAACTTCTTTGTGGCTCAGAGATTTTTTTGTTATACCGGCAGCATAATTTGTTAGACATGAAATGGTCAAAACTCTCATATTTAGTTCTGCTGCGGAAATAATTTCAGGTACAGTACTCATCCCCACTGCATCACCCCCCAAATTTTTCATATCAATTATTTCTGCTGGTGTTTCATAGGAGGGACCTAGAGTCCAACAATAATTACCAAGCTCTAATTTAATTCCCATTTCTTTTCCAGATTCTAATGCTAAATCAATTAATTGCGGATCATGATACGGAAAACCTGAATAAAGTTTTGGCCGATCAGGGCTATGTCTGTATGTACAATCCATATGTCCTTTAACCACCATTAAAGATCCAGGTAAAAAGTTTTTATTCATTGAACCAGATGAATTTGTTATTATTAGATGATTAATCCCCAATTTGCTAAAAATATGAATGGGTATAGTAATTTCTTGAAAAGAATATCCTTCATAATAATGAAAGCGACCTTTTGCTATTAACAGTTCTTGTTTATCTAGTGTCCCTAAAACTAATTCACCTTCATGTCCTTCTACGGTAGATAATGGATAACCAGGAATATCATTATATGGTATGGTGCATTGATTTTTTAGATCGTTTGAAAACCCTCCCAATCCAGAACCAAGAATAACTGCTATTTTTCCATTGAATTGGGTTAAATCAAATACTCTTTCTGCCATTAATTCATAATTAATCATATGGTATCTTTCACAGCTAATTGACCACAGCCAGCATTTATATCAGTTCCATTACTCCATCTAACAGTAACCATAAATGGGGCAGATTCCAAAGATGACAAAAATGATTCAATGTTTTCTATATCTGGTCTTTTGTAATCTCCATCGATCTCATTGTAAGGTATTACATTTAACTTGCACGGAAAAAATTTTAATAGATTCATCAAATTCTGAGCATCACTTATGGAAGCATTTACATCTTTTAGCAACACATATTCAAAAGTAATTAACTTTTTTGTCTTATTAAAATAATATTCAGCTGCTTTCATTATGTTTAATAGAGAATATTTTTTTGTGATTGGCATTATTTTATTACGTGTATTTTCATTAGACGCATTCAAACTTATAGCTAATTTAAATCCATAATTATCATCTGCTATTTGACGAATTTTTGAAGCAATACCTGCTGTTGAAATAGTAATCCTTTTGGTCCCTAATCCCATTTTAGTTTTTAATAAAGTCCCCGAATCCATTACGTTTCGGTAATTCATCAATGGCTCGCCCATACCCATATAAACTATATTTGTAATCTTTGAATTTGAATAGCTTGCAAGATATAGTACTTGATCAAGGATTTCAGTAGAACTCAAATTTTCTAGGAATCCCATTGATGCTGTGGCACAAAAATTACAATCCAAAATACAACCTGACTGACTAGAAACGCATATTGTAGTTCGCTTTTTATCATGCATTAATACTGATTCTATTTGATTACCTTTTTTTGTTTTAAATAAGAATTTTCTGATTGGATCATTTTTAACTCCAGTAATCTCGATTAGATCAAGTGAATGTAATTTTATCTTCTTCTCTAGTTGACTTATTAAAGAACTGGGTATGTTTTTCATTTCATCCCACGATCTAACATAATTGTTATAAATCCAATTATTTATTTGATTAATACGAAAACTTTCACCACCAACTTCTTGCATTAGTTTTATTAATTCTGGCTCATTAAGATCAATAAACGAGTTTTTTTGTAAATAGTTTGATTTTGACATACCCTGGAATTTCTCCCTTTGTAAATGCTATCACAAGACATTCTCTTTGTTACATCACCAGTGGATATGTAAGTTTTCGTCCATTTAATATTATTGAAATTTATTTATAGGATACTTAATGACAGATCAAACAGACATAAAATTGTTAGAAAAATTATCGGAAACAAAAACGCGTTTTTTTGAAGAGATCGGTAAATCTATAATTGGACAAAAAGATGTTTTAAATCATATTTTAATTGCGCTTTTATGTAAGGGCCACACACTTATTGTTGGCGTGCCAGGATTGGCAAAAACATTGATGATTAAATCAATGGCTGAATTACTAGATTTAAATTTTAATCGTATTCAGTTTACCCCTGATCTAATGCCAAGCGATATTACCGGGACTGAGGTCATAGAACAAAATCGTTCAACAGGTAAAAGAGTATTTAGGTTTTTTAAAGGACCAGTTTTTGGAAATATAATTTTAGCAGATGAGATAAATCGTACTCCACCAAAAACACAATCTGCACTATTAGAAGCTATGCAAGAATACAAAGTAACTGCGGGTGGCAAAACTCATGATCTAGATGAACCGTTTTTTGTATTAGCAACTCAAAACCCAATTGAACAAGAAGGAACATATCCATTGCCCGAAGCTCAACTTGACCGGTTTATGTTTAATATTTTAATTGATTATCCAGATAGAAATGATGAGATCTCTATTGTTGAAGCAACAACTGCGCAAAATCAAATAAAACTAAAAAAAGTTATATCAAGAAGAGCAATTCGTTCATACCAAAATTTGGTTTTACGAGTTCCCGTAGCAAGTAATGTTGTTGAATATGCTGTGGATTTAGTTAGTTCCACACGACCAGGTGAAAAGGCTAATGATTTTATCAATGAATGGGTTGATTGGGGAGCTGGACCACGAGCTAGTCAGTTTCTGATACTTGGCGCTAAAGCGCGTGCAATTTTAGATGGTCGCCCTTCTGCTGATATTGACGATATCAAAGCCATGGCTCTACCAGTTCTTAGGCATCGAGTGATTCCAAATTTTAATGCTGAGGCTGAAGGGATGAAGATCGAAAACATCATTTCAAAACTACTATAGATTATTGAATAATAAAAAATATCTTGACCCTGAAGTGGTTGCTAAGCTTAATAACATGAAGCTTAGAGCTCGCTTAGTTGTTGAAGGTTATCTCATTGGCCATCACAAAAGTCCCTATCATGGGTTTAGCGTAGAATTTGCTGAACATCGAGCCTATGGCCACGGAGATGAAGTAAGACATATTGATTGGAAATTATTTGGGAAAACTGATCGTTATTATGTTAAACGTTTTGAAGAAGAAACAAATGTACGGTCTTATATATTATTAGATAAAAGTCAATCCATGTCATTTAGTAGTGGATCAATAACAAAATTAGCTTATGGAAGCTATTTATCAGCTGCTTTGAGCTATTTGATGCTTAATCAAAAAGATGCTATGGGATTGGTCCTTTTCGATGAAAAAATAAAGAAGTTCATTCCTCCTCGGGCTAAAACATCGCATTCAAATATAATTATGAGTGCTTTAGATAAAATTAAGCCTGGAAATGATACTCAAATTCGGCCCGTTTTAAATTCTATGGCCGACAGAATTAGAAAACGTGGATTAGTCATATTAATCTCTGACCTACTCGATGATCCAGAACAAGTCTTAATGGGCCTAAATAATTTTAAATATAATAAACAAGAAGTAATTGTTTTCCATTTAGTTGATCGCAAAGAATACGATTTTGACTTCACTGATAGAACTCAGTTTAATGACATGGAAACTGGTGCAACTATTACGACTGATCCTTGGCATATACGTTCAGCATACAAAGACCAAATTAATGAATCCATTAAAAATTATAGAAAGGGCTGTAGAAATCTTAAAATTGATTATGTGCAAATTTTCACAGATCAACCATTAGATATTGCACTCAATCAATATCTAAATAAGCGTCAACGATTGAAATAACCAACCCCTGCAATTACAGGGGCTTAATACATCTTATAGATTTAATAAATTAATAATTATCCGCCAACCTTTTTGGATTTCTGTAAATAGCGAGTGGCCCCCTCTGGGTCACCTTGCTTTATCAAAGTTCTTGCCATGCCCTTGTAATGCTCAGGGTTGTCTGGATCAAGAGATATTAATTCTCTATAGAATTTTGAAGCCCTTCTCCATTTTTCAGCATTTTCAAATGTTTGGGCAATCCCAATCAATGCTTCCGTATCATTTGGGTTAAGATCATAAGCTGTCATAAAATTATCTTCAGCATCTTGGAAATTCTTTAACTGCATATGCAAAACACCTAAATTAAAATAAAGATTAGCTTTAGCAGCTTTATCTGGCTCCTGTTTAATAGCAAGTTCAAATGTTTTTATTGATTTTTCAGTGAGTCCCGTTTCATAATAAAGGCCTGCAAGTTGTTTAACTGCACCCTGTTCGTTCGGTTCTATTTCTACTGCTTTTTCAATATATGTTATTGCATTTTCCTTTTGACCAGTAAGCGCTAATATTTGCCCAAGAGTATAATTTGATCTAAACTCATTTGGCATTAATTCGTGTGATTTTTTTGCATTTTCAACAGCTTTTTCACTATCACCTAATTCATAATAACAGTTAGCTAGAATGGAATATGTTTGTGCTTCACTTGGATCAATAGCAAGTGTTTCATTAAACATATCAGCAGCTGACTGTAAAGCAGACTTATCTTGTGATTTTCGAGATTCATTATATTTTCGAATTGCTTTATTATAATTTTCTGCCCAAAACATTGATCGATAGTTCTTTGTTATTTCAGTAACAGGTCGACCTAAAACTTTTGCACTAGGATCTATATCAATTGCTTGATTAAACATTTTATTCATTTCAGTCCATTCTCTCTTTTTGGCATGAACATGATAACCAATTTGCACCATTACTTCTGCGTTAGCTGGTTCAACTTCTAATGCTTTAAATAAATATTCTTCTGCTTCTGCCCAGTTTGATTTTTCGATTGCCATTTTTGCAGAAGTATACTCAGCAGATGAGCCACAACTCCAAATAACTAGAGGAGCAATAACTATAAAAATGAATGATGTTATTTTTCTCGGAAACATACTTACCCTCAATAATTTGATATTAAATATTATTAGAACTTATATCCCTACCCAAGTTGAATCAAGAATTTAGCGTTGATGTTAAAAAAGTAATTCTTTCCATAATAACACTTTCTGAAACTTCTCGAAGTCTGTTTGTGCCAAACCCTTCAATGCAAAGTGAAGCAAGACTTGATCCATAAACTAAGGCATCTGTGATTGACTTTCCAGAAGCCAAAACAGATATAAATCCACCTCCAAATGTATCACCTGCTCCAGTTGGGTCAACTACATTCTCTACTGGATAAGCACCAACAGAAATATGCTCATTTTTAGAAAACAACTCTGCACCATTACTCCCTTTTTTTATTACGACTGTTTCTAAACCCATATCCAATATTGTTGATGCAGAATCAGATAAATTTTCTTGATTAGTTAATAATGTAGCTTCACTTTTACTTAACAATAATATATTTGAATTCGATAAAACATTTATTAGTGATTCTCGTGCTATATTAATCCACAGATTCATAGTATCTACAATTATCAAAGCATCTTTGTTATCATTTTGTTCAATTACCAATTGTTGTAGATCAGGATGTATATTTGCTAAAAAAATATGTGATCTCATTTTGTTAGAAGCTGACAAAATCGGTTGAAAATCAGTAAAGACTCCTAGTTCAGTGTATAATGTATCACGATCATCCCAATTGTTATGATATTTACCGCCCCACCTAAAAGTTTTTCCTTCAACAATTTGAAGATCGTCTAAATTAGTAGCATAAGAATTAAAAATTGCATGTCCGTTATCAGGAAAATCATTTCCAATAATTCCAACAATAGATACAGGAGCATATCGACTAGCTGCAATTAGGCTATATGTCGTTGATCCTCCAATTATATTTTCCTGCTTTTCAGTTGGAGTTTCTATAGTATCTAAACCAATAGATCCTACTATAAGTACAGTATTATCGCTCATAATATTATTTTAATAATAATGTTGATTCTATCTTTGCTCCAAACAAACAATTACATAATTAATAGATATTTATCTTAAAAACTTGCCCTAACTTAAAAAGGACATGTATATTCGTCAACTATGGACGACAAAACCTTTGCAATAATAACAGATATTCATTCTAATACTGCTGCATTAGAAAAAGCGCTTTCTATTATTGATGAGCGAAGTGATATAGATCAGATATTATGTCTTGGTGATTGCTTTGCACTTGGCCCTGATCCTGTTAAGACGATGGAAATATTAAAATCAATTCCTAATTGTATTTATGTCAGAGGTAATCATGATAGATATCTATTGGAAAAATTATGGGAACAGGAACGCCCTAATCTTGAGGGTATGTCTCCAGATGATCCAATATGTAAAGCAATTATAGCAAATGAAAAATGGACGGCTAATCAATTAGGTGATGAAGGGGTAAATTTTTGCTCACCAATGCACATTGCTTATAGAGAAATCATTGGAGATACTTTGATTGAATTCACTCATGCCTGGTATCAAAGAGATGATATCCCTCCTACCATGGATGAAGCAATTGCATGGAGAGATCATGTTTCTAATGCTCACCCAGAAATAAATAATTTTGTTTTTGTACATGGTCATGTACATACACCAAGAAATGAAACTAAAGAAAATTTGACAATACTTTGTCAAGGAGCAACTGGTTTACCTTTTGATGAAGACCCTAGAGGAGCTGTTGCTTTTTTAACAGTTGGGAACACTTTTGAATGGGATGTCATTAGATTTGATTATGATTTATTATCAACAATTAATCTGTTGGAAAAAATTCAGCCTCCTTTTTATGAAAATTTAAAAAAAACTGTCCAATACGCTTCCATCAGGAATGACCTTTAGATCAAGTTTTTTCCATTTAATTTTAGTCTAGATATAATAAAAAATAATGCCATACTTTGATCATAGTGCAACAACCCCCCTTCATCCCAAAGTAGAAAAAAAAATAAATGAAGTATCAAAGTTAAATTTTGGCAATCCTTCTAGTATTTACTCTTCAGGTAAAAAATCTAAATCTATAATCGAATCAACTAGAAGGATAATTGCTGAAACAATTCAAGCAAATCCTAATGAAATTTTTTTTACTGGTAGTGGTACCGAGGCAAATAATATTGTGCTTTGGTCTCTAATTTTTGGTGATAAAAAGCATGTAATTACATCGGCCATTGAGCATCCCGCTATTTTAAATGTTATAGATAACCTAGCTCCATTCAAAGTTGAATCTTCAGTACTACCCGTAGACTCTCAAGGCCTTGTTAATCCAGATGATCTTAAATCTGCAATTAGATCTAATACTGGTTTAATCTCTATTATGACAGTCAATAATGAAGTTGGTACGATTCAACCTATCAATGAACTAACTAAGATTTCTAAAGAAGAAAAAATTCCTTTTCATTCAGATACAGTTCAAGCTTTAGGTAAAATGTCATTATCAGTTAATGATCTTGGCGCAGAATATTTAAGTTTTTCAGCTCATAAATTTTATGGACCAAAAGGAGTTGGGTTTTTGTACAAAAAGGAAAGTGCTGAGTTAAACCCACTAATTATTGGAGGAGGGCAAGAAAGCAATGTTAGAGCTGGTACTGAAAATGTTTCGGGGATTGCAGGATTGGGAGAAGCAGTTAAGTTAATAGCACAAAATTTAAATAATCGAATCAATCATCTAAAAGAATTGGAATCCTTTTTTGTATCAAAAATTAATGATAAATATCCAAAAGCTATATACAATGGCCATCCAGAGCATCATGTCCCAGGTGTATTAAGTATTTCTTTTCCTAACCATAAAAATGATATTGTTCTAACAAAATTAGATCGAAAAGGTATAGAATTATCTAGTGGCTCAGCATGTGGATCTGGGATAATAAAACCGTCTCATGTACTTAAAGCAATGGGCATTCCCGACAAACAAAGTCTTTCAACTCTTAGAATAAGTTTTGGCAGAAATAATACAAAAGATGATATTGAGATTTTGATCAATGAACTTACTGCTATAATTAATGGCTGAACCGATTATAGTTGGTATAAGTGGTGGAGTGGATAGTTCTGTTTCAGCTTATTTGCTTCAACAAAAAGGATTTCAGGTTGAATGTGTTTTTATGAAAAACTGGGAAGGAAACGATGAGAGTTGTTCAAGTGAAGAAGACTATAAAGATGCTCTAGCAGTTTGTGATCACCTAGGTATACCATTACGATCTGTTAATTTTTCAAACGAATACTGGGATAACGTTTTTAAACATTTTATTGATGAATATTCTAAGGGACGAACACCAAATCCCGATGTATTATGTAATCGTGAAGTAAAATTTAAGGCTTTCCTAGATTATGCCTTACAGCTTGGTGCCAGTCAAATATGTACTGGTCATTATGCAAGAATTGAAAAAAAAGGTGACACTTTTACGCTACTAAAGGGATTGGATCAGAACAAAGATCAAAGCTATTTTTTATATTTACTTGGTCAGGATGCATTATCAAAAAGTTATTTTCCATTAGGTGATATAGAAAAAAAAGAAGTTAGAAAAATTGCCCAATCAACTGGCTTGATCAATCATGCAAAAAAAGATAGTACGGGTATTTGTTTTATTGGTGAACAAAAATTTTTTAAAGATTTTTTAAAAAAATATATTCAAACTAAACCAGGAATAATTCAAACAATTGATGGAGATAATTGCGGTGAGCATGATGGTCTTATGTATTATACAATGGGTCAAAGAAAAGGCTTAGGAATAGGTGGTGGTCATGGCAGTAAAGAAGCTCCTTGGTTCGTTGCTGAAAAGGATTTTGAGAATAATCTTCTTATTGTAGCCCAGGGGCATGATCACCCATCCTTATTTCATAAGCAGCTTTTAGCTGATCAAATCCATTGGATTAGTGGATTACCTCCTGATAGTAGTAATAAAATTTGTGCAAAAATTAGATATCGTCAAAAAGATCAAGCTTGTAGATTATCAATAAATAATAACCAATGCATTGTTGATTTTGAGCAACCCCAGTTTGCAATAGCACCTGGACAATCAGTTGTATTCTATAACGAAGATGAATGTTTAGGAGGCGCAATAATTGATAGTAGGAAATAAAAAAATTGGCTGGAACAAATACTACCTTTTTTTTGTATTTTATAATATGGATATAAAAGCATTGATAATAAAAATCGCAGCTTGCGTAATATTTACGACTCCCATAATGAGTCAATTACGATCGGATCTTCCTATGAAGGCATTACCTATAAATACTCAAGGTTTATCTAAAGTACAAAATTTATCAATCCTTGACCCTAATCGATTTTCTATTAATCATAGCTTTGGAATGAGCATGACGAGTTTTGGTGGAAATTCATTGTCCCTTGGGTCATACACCAATCAAATGAATTATATGATAAAAGATAATATGAGATTATCTACAAGTCTTAGTTTATCTTCACCAATGAATGGAGTAAATCCATATGCAAATAATGGATTGGGTGGTACTCAAATTTTCTATGGAGCAAGTTTAGATTATCAACCCACCGAAAATTTATTTGTGAAATTTTCAATGGATAATTACCCAAGATATGGCTATTCTAGACCAAATTCACGTTTATATCGTTCCAGATAGTGGCGAAAATAAAACGCAGAAAATCTTCGAAACTTTTTTCAACACCTCGCAAAAAAACTCGAGGTAATAAAGTTAAACAAATGGGTTTGATTAATGCTGGGATTGCTGTGATGTCTCTTCTATTAGTCGCCTTTATTTTTTCATTTTCAGGGAATCAAATACAGATGGGAGTTCCAATTGAAGTAAAATTTCCATCAATGCCAGACACTCCTAAACTAGCTACAGAAATTTATGAATCAAATCCAGTATTAGATGTACAAATTGAAATTCTTAATGGCTGTGGGACTCCTGGAATTGCAGCAAAATTTTCTAAATTACTTAGAGACAAACGTGTGGATGTCGTACGTTCTGAAAATGCAGATCATTTTGAATATGAAAAAACTATTCTTATTCAACGCAATGAGAATATAAATGGCATGAAACTTGTAGCCAAAGCGCTTGGGTTCAATATTGAAAACTCTGAAAAAGTGATAACATCTATTGATCCAAATTTAGATGTTGATCTCACTTTAATAATTGGGAAAGATTACTCTTCAATTCCTTCTATAAAATTCTATTAAATAACTGACAAATTAATTTGGCTAGCGCTTCCAAAGCTAAAGTTGTCAGTTCAAGTAATCTAGCAGCTAAAATCGCACAATTTGCATTAGATAAAAAGGCTGAAAAAGTTGTTAGTCTTAATGTTAAGGACTTAACAAGTATCGCTGATGAATTTGTTATTTGTTCTTCAGATACAAATATTCAAGTGAAAGCGATTGCAGATTCAATTAGAAAAAGCACTGACACCAAACCAATTAGAGTTGAAGGATATGAGCATTTGAATTGGGTCCTATTAGATTATATTGATGTGATTGTACATATTTTTAAGACAGCCGAAAGAAATTATTATAATATAGAAAAGCTATGGGCAGATGCCTCTATAAGAGAATTTAATGATGAAGATTGTATCTCAACTAACTGAAGCTCTAATTAAAAGCCTTTCTTCACTAGAATACCCTGAGAAGAACATTCAATTGTCTCCACCTAATAATTCTGAATTTGGTGACTTATCCACGAATGTGGCATTAACATTAAGTAAAGATTTAAAGCAAAATCCAATGAATATTGGAAAAGCTATTGTTGATAATCTGTCTTTACCTGAAGACTTAATTGATGAGGTCACGATTTCTCAACCAGGGTTTATCAATTTTAAAATCAGTAATAAATACTATTATAATATTCTTAATGAAATTATTGATAATAATAAATATGGACGAGGAAAATCAGGAGAAAACAAAACAGCAAATGTCGAATTTGTAAGTGCTAACCCTACAGGGCCTTTAACTATTGGACACGGGAGAAATGCAGTTTTAGGAGATTGTATTGCTAATATACTTGAGTGGAATGGATTCAATGTAACTAGAGAATATTATTATAATGACGCAGGAAGACAAATGAGAATTTTGGGGCAATCAGTTGAGGCAAGATATTTTGAGCTATTAGATAAAGAATTCAAATTCCCAGATGATGGATACGAAGGAGACTATATCATAGAAATAGCAAAGTCAATCATTGAATCTCATGGTAAAGAATTAATAAAAGATGATTCTATATTTCAATCGGAAGCAGAAAAATCAATATTTGAAGAAATTAAAGAAACCTTAAAAAAAATAGGAATTTCTTTTGATCAATTCACTAATGAAAAAACTTTCTATGATAATGGAGATATTGATCAATTGCTAGATGATCTAAACAATAAAAATCTTATTTATGAAAAAGATGATGCTACATGGTTCAAAACAACTCAACTTGGTAAAGAACAAGATAGGGTTTATATAAAAAGTACGGGGGAACCAACTTATCGTCTTCCAGACACTGCTTATCACAGAGACAAAGTTAATAGAGAATATGACCTAATTGTTGATGTCTTTGGTGCAGATCATTTAGATACGTACCCAGATGTATTGCTAGCGCTAAATGCATTGGGCTTAAACACAGATCATATAAGAGTTCTTTTATATCAATTTGTGACTCTATTACGTGGTGGTGAAAAAGTAAAAATGTCAACACGTAAAGCTACGTTTGTTACTTTGAATGAATTAATAAAAGAAGTTGGTAGTGATGTAGTAAGATATTTTTTCATTATGCGAGGAGTAAATTCACATTTAAACTTTGATTTAGATCTTGCAAAAGATCAATCAGATAAAAACCCAGTTTATTATTTACAATATGCTCATGCGAGAATATGCAATATTATAAAACATGGTGACTCAATGGGTATTCTAAAAAATTCTGAGTGTAATCCAAGTTTATTAAATCATCCATCTGAGATTGCTTTATTAAAGCAATTAGAAAAATTTCCTGAAACAATTTATAACTCCCATCTATCTCTTGAACCACACAATATTGCAAATTTTTTACATGAAATTGCAAATCGATTTCACAAATATTATGCTGATTGTCGAATTATTTCTGAAGATGAAGAATTAACCAATGCCCGACTTACATTAAGTACAGCAACCAAAACTGTTATTGGAAATGGTTTAAAATTATTAGGTATCACAGCACCTGAAAAAATGTAAGGATTTGAGTGGAGGCGGGGAGAATCGAACTCCCGTCCGAAATAGAATCCCGGAAAACATCTACATGCTTAGTCAGTCAGATTATGCTCACTTATAACTGTCCTGATGACGCAACTATTACAAGCAAAGTCTGTTAAAGTCTTATCCTAATATCACAGACAACAATTAGGACCAGTCTATGAAATTGACGCTCTTAAATCTGGCCATAGACAAACCAAATTCAGAACGGGCCACTTTAATTAAGCAGCGGCCATGTAGCCGTAATCGGCATTTATGGTTTTTCCAGGTGATTAACGAGATCCTGGACCTCGACATGCCATTTATCGCGATGCATATCCCGTCGAAACCGATCGCCCCCATTTTCAATAAACAATATCAATTATTAACCTAAAAAAGGGAAAGCCGCAGGATCTTCAAACTTGTGAAAATACTGCGGCGAATCTCCAAACTATAAGGCTCTGAACGCCAACCCAGAGCCCTATCACTTTTTCACTTGCCAACCTCTTTCCAATTTGAATTCTGCCAAAAGAGGCTATCAAATATAAAGGCAGAAAAAAATGGGACGCAA
>CAYRYZ010000013.1:0-37656 GCA_964428745.1 uncultured bacterium
AGTATCATGATGATGGATGGTTGGACATGGGAAGATGCCACTTTTACTCACCCAAGTGGACTTCATGTTAACTGGCCTCAGATGGGAACAAGAACTGGAGGCCGCTTTAACTTTAATATGCCTGCTAATCGTCAAATTGAAAGAAGAAAAAAAGCATTGAAAAAACTTGATGATATGATTGAACATGGTCGCGCATATGCACGCCTTCGCAAAACAAACATCCGCAATGCAGAAAATTATCATGATGAAGATCTAAGATGGGAAAGTATGATGCCCTATGTTGACGGTAAGCTCCCAATTTATATTCATGCAAACGAAGTTAGACAAATTGAAGCAGCTGCGAATTGGGCTAAACGATACGAACTCAAAATTATTATTGTGGGCGGAAAAGATGCCTGGAGGACGACCGAGCTATTAAGAAAAAATAAAATACCGGTTATTTATGAAGGAGTGACTGACTTGCCGTCACGGCGTTACGAAGATTATGACCAAGTTTATAAAGGTCCTTCAATGCTTTATAAGGCTGGGGTTCAATTTTGCATTTCAAGTTCAGGATCTGCGGGAGGAGCATATCGTGTTCGCAATATACCAAATCATGCAGCAATGGCTGCAGCATATGGGTTACCTAAGGATGTTGCATTAAAATCAATTACTCTTTATCCAGCAGAAATATTGGGAATTGATTCACAAGTAGGTTCATTAGAATCTGGTAAAGATGCAACACTGTTCATTGCTACTGGTGATCCTTTAGAAATCAGAACAAATGTAGTCCAAGCCTATATTCAAGGAAGAAAAATAGATATGGGTGACAAACACAAAACCCTTTATAGTAAATATCAAGAAAAGTATCGACAGTTAGGAATCTTGAAAAAATAATTCTAATTGTTAATTATAAAAAAAAGAGGGCCGGCAATTCGGCCCTCTTTTAACGAAAAACATTTGTTCCCCCGCTCTAAACCTATATTTTACGTTAATCTTAATTCCAAATAAAGGCTGAAGTACTAAAAATTAAATTTTATACCTGCTGAAAAAGTTCGTGGCAATGTAGGTCTCAAGCCTGCAGGTCTCCTAGCCACAATAGATTTTGAATCCGTTAGATTCTTGATTGTTAAAAACAAATCTGATTTATTATTTAATCTATATTCACTAGTTATATCGATTTGAGTTAAATCATCCGTTGAGTATTCATTTAATAAAGTGCCACTTCCAGCTTTAGTTCTCATTGCACTAATATTTTTTAATCTAAAGAAAAGATTTGCTTTTTGGGACAAAAGTCCAATCTCAGTAAAAATCTGATGTTTAGGAAGATAAGGTAATTCATCACCTTTTTGTACAGATCCCCAAGGTCCAAACTTACTTTCAAAGTTTGATAAAAACTCTGAGTTGGTATAAGTATAACTAAATTCTAAAGGAACCAAATAATTTCCAAATTTTACATTTCTATTCGCAGATAATTCAACTCCGTTAATTTTAACTTCACCAGCATTAAATTGATCATACGTTCCTTCACCAGTAAACTGAGTGTCGTCTCCAAGAAGATTGGAATAATGATTATTAAAGAAAACGGTTTTTATTTTATTTAAACCTTTATTTATAATTAGACCTGTCTCAATATTCACACTTTCTTCTGGTTTGATATCATCTGATTCATCTGACCCAGGTCCTGGAGGGGAAAATCCTTTATGGATTCCTGCTAAGAACTCAACATCTGGGTTAAATTGATAAACAAAACCAAAGCCAGGAATTAAAACGTTTAGTTTTTTTATTTTTTGTGATGGGTCTAGTTGCCTATTAGGGTCATTCCAACTCAAATTATTCGATGTTTCATCACCTTTCCAATCGCGACGTTTAAGTTCAATGGATTCATATCTAACTCCAGCTGTTACGATAAAATTTTGAACAGTAAACTGGTCTTCAATAAAATATGCAGTTGAAGTTGCGTCATCTACTCTATTATTTTTTGAACCAACACCCCAAGTTCCATTTGTCGTAAGCTTAAGAACATTCTTTTGCATACCATACTTATCTACCTTTTGGTATCGATCCATCTGATCTTCATGAAACCTTAAACCAATCATTAAATTATGTTCAAAAACAAAATTGGATTTAATATTGGAAGCTAGTTGTAATCCTTGCGAATAATATTCTCTATTATTCGCTTTAATTTGGTAAGTGTTATCACTGGTTTCTGCTACAGAAAGAAATGAATAATTTTTATGAGTATTTCCCGCGGATAACAAAGATCCTATTGAAGTACCATTAACTTTTGAAAGCTTATACCAATTACGTTTAAAATTATTTCTATATAAAACGAAAGATAGGTTGGAATTTTGAGAGAATTGTATTGAGTTCATTAGTGAAATTTGAAAATGCTCTGCATCCATTTGATCTTTCTGAGAAGATGAATATCTAGCGTAAGGGTTTTTAATATAATCTTCATTTGTTAGCCCCAAATATGTTTCATTACTTAATTCATCAGTTAAGCTAATCTTTAATTCGAATGCGGATGGAAAATTTATCAAATTCGTTTTATATCTCATTTTACCCATTAAATCATTTTTAGCATAACCAGTATTTCCATTTGTATAGTCTAAAGATTTAAATCCACTATTTTCATCATGCAGAAATTCAAACAAATATCCAAAATTTGAGTTTGATGATCCTACATCTGCTTTAAGTAAATATGAGTTATGATTACCACCGCTTAAAACAAGATTAGATTTAAATCTTGTTGGAATAGGTGTTGAAACATAGTTTAATGCGCCTCCAGTCGAATGAGGTCCATACTTTATTTGAGAAGAGCCTTTTCTTGCTTCAAGTGCATACATTCGCCCAGCAGTTGGAGAATAATATGCTGCAGGTGAAGCATAAGGAGCTGGTGAGATAGGAATCCCATCTTCCATTAAATTTATTTTAGAACTTCTTTCAACGCCAGTACCCCGCATTCCAATATTTGGACGTAGGCCAAAACCATCTTCTTCTTGAACATAAACGCCTGGAACTCTACTTAAAATTCTATTTATATCTATATCATTATATCTTTTAATATCAGCAGGGTTAACTAAATCAGTAGAACCTGGTGATCTAAGAAATGGATTATCTAATCTGGTAATATTCTGAATAACTACCACGGGATCTAATTCTATAATTTTTGGTTCTAATTTAAAAATAACAATATTTTTTACTTCTTCACTTTCTAAGTCTTTTATCATCGAAGTAAAACCTACAGCACTTGCTTCAAGCATAAACGATGAAATTTCAGTAGGTAATTCAATTTGAAAAAAACCATTATCATCTGATGCAGACCCAATATTTTCATTAACAACTATTATGTTTATATCGGGCAAAGGTTCTTGATTGGAATTATTAATAACTCGACCAGTTAAAACTAACTGAGCATTTATATTTGAAATGAACAAAAACGATACTATTAGATATAACCAATTTTTCATTATTTATATTCTCCCCTGCTATTTATTTTATCTTATATTAAGATACTTTTTTCCAGACATAGGTCAATCCAGATAATGAGAAAAACCACGCTAATAATTCAATTAGGCTAGGGTCTCCATTATATCCAAATAATCCTTTTAATAAACTACCCACATATCCTTTATCATGCATAAGCGGATATGAACCGTCTGCTAGTTTAGGAGGGTTAATATCCCAAATTCTCCCATAGTTAGGAATAATCCCCGCTGATTCTAATTCATGAATTCCATAAGCGAACATTCCTGCGGCGACAAATATCAATAGGATTGAACTAACATTAAAAAATGTTTTCAGCGGTACTTTTTTACCTTGAACAAAAATGAGATATCCCATTCCGATTCCCATTACTGCACCTACTAAAGATAACGTAATTGATAATCCACCCTGTTTCATCATAACACCATACAGAAAAAGTATTGTCTCTATCCCTTCCCGAAAGACCGAGACAAAGGCTAAAAGAAAAATACCAAGGCCAACTTTCTTACTTGATAAAGCCTTCTCTGCTTTCCCCTTAAGGTCTTCAGCGATATTCTTATTCTTAGCCATCCACACAATAACAGTACCCAAAACACATGCAGCTACTATCATTACAATACCTTCAAATAATTTTCCTGCTTGCCCTTTAAATCCTCCAGCAAATTGTTGGAATAAAAATGATCCTACAATACTAGCTGCCAAAGCAACCAATACACCTTGCCATAGCTTTGCAAGCGACTCATCTTGGTTGGTCTGTTTTAAAAATGTATATAGAATACCAACTATTAGTGTCGCTTCTAATACCTCTCTAAAAACAATTATTAATTCAGCCATTTTATTCTCTTTTAATTATTTATTTTTCTATCACCTTTAAAACAAGATAATGAGACTTAGTCTCATTATTAAATATTAGCATTATATACCTTTTAATGCAAATCTTTATTCAGAAATAAATTTGAAATGATTCATTACTTTTCGTAATATAGACTGACCAGTCGGTTTATTATGAATCAGACAGCACAACACGAAAGAAAAGATCAAATCCTAGATGCAGCACTCTCAGTTCTAGTACAAAACGGTTATGAAGGATCAAGGATGGATGATGTTGTCGTCAAATCCAAATTAAGTAAAGGTGCAATCTATTGGTACTATAAATCCAAAAAAGCAATGTACTTGGATTTAATAAATTTTTGGGTCATGCGCTATAGCGTTAAGATCAATCACCTTGTTGAGAATAACCAACCAGCCTCAGAACAATTGAAGTCATTATTTAGTTACTTTATTGATCAATATGAATCTGACCCTGATCCCTTTATTGCACTTACAGAATTTTGGTCAATGTCTCAAAAAGATGCAGATTTTAAAAAAAAACTTCAAAAAGTTTATTCGCATTTTCTTGATGTACTTGAAGAGATTATTAATAAAGGTGTAAAAAATGGTGAGTTTAAAAATGTAGATATTAGAATAACTGCTATGTCTATCATGTTGAATGTTGAATCCATTAATTGGTTTACCATCTTTGAACCTCATGGAGTTAAAGCTCGGCAATATATTGAAACTATTACTGAATTCATTCTTGCTGGTCTATTAAAAAAGAAATAAAAAGGTTATTATGAGTAAAAAATCAACACAATTCAAAACCGGGGGACAATTTCTCTTAGAATCAATTTTTGATACAGAAATGTTTTCAAGAGAAGATTTTTCTGATGAACACCGTGACATATATAATATGGTAATGGATTTTGACCGCGATCGAGTCCTTTCACAAAAAGATGAAATCGAAAAATACAATCCAGAATTATCTAAGTCTTTACTTAAAGAATTAGGTGAACTCGGGCTACTGGGAATCGATATTCCGGAAAAATTTGGAGGGATTGAAGTAGACAAGATTACTTCGGCTATTGTAGCTGAGGCTTTAGTATACAGTCCATCAATAGCTGTAGCCTGGGGTGTTCAAACCGGTATTGGATCATTACCTTTAATCTGGTTTGGAACTGATAAACAAAAAGAGAAGTTCTTACCCGCACTAGCCGCTGGAGAGATGATTTGTGCCTACGGCCTAACCGAACCTTCATCTGGATCAGATGCAACTGAGGCAAAAACAACAGCAACACTTACCGATGATGGAAAACATTATATATTAAATGGAGAAAAAATATTTATTACAAATGGAGGTTGGTCAGAGCTGTTCACCGTTTTTGCTCAAGTTGATGGAAATCAATTCAGTGCTTTTCTTGTAGAAAGAGGCACAGAAGGATTCACTATTGGCCAAGAAGAAAAAAAATTAGGAATGAAAGGATCCTCTACCACGCCTTTAATATTTCAAAATGCTAAAATCCCTGCCGAAAATTTGCTCTATGAAGTTGGTAAAGGAGCAACAATTGCATTTAATTGTTTGAATATTGGCCGGTTTAAACTCGGGTGTTCCTGCCTAGGTGGATCAAAAAGGGCGATTGATGCTGCTACTGATTATGCAAAAGACAGAAAAGCATTTGGAACCACAATTTCAAAACTTGATGCAATCATAAAAAAAATAGGTGAAATGACAGTTAGAGCTTTCGCAACTGATAGTATGATTTATAGAACTATTGGTTTATTGCAAGATGAGATTGATCTATTGGATAATAAAGACCCTAAATATTATATCCATGTGGGTGAAGCTATGGGAAAATTTGCTATTGAAACATCGATGGTAAAAGTATTTGCAAGCGATACAAGTCATTATATACTTGATGAAGCACTTCAAATTTTTGGAGGTTATGGGTTTCTTGAAGACTATCCAATAGCTTCAGGATATCGTGATGACCGTATTAACCAAATTTGGGAAGGTACTAACGAGATAAATCGACAGATTATTGCCGGTTTCATTATGAAAAAAGCTTTAACTGAAGAACTGCCATTTCATGATGCTATTCGTGAGATTGATTACTATTTATCCAATGACGAACAAAAGTCATCGAATGAGACTTTAATGAACGAATGTCAAGCAGTGGAAACTTCAAAAAAATTAGCTATATTAATTTTCAATGAAGCACTTTGTAAGTACGGACAAGATTTGAGGCATGAGCAACAAATAACAGAAATTTTCTCAGATATTTTTACTGATATTTTTACTGCAGAAAGCACAATTGTTCGTGTAAATAAAATCATGAACGGTGATTCTCCAGAACCCACAGCAGTAGATATCGCAAAAGTTTATACAACTGAGATGGAACAAAGAATTATGGCTAAAGCCCATACTGCAACTATGGCTATATTTGATAAGGAGACATCACCAGTTTTTGAACAAAAATTATTAGAGATTAAAAATCGTATGCATTTAAAAAATAATGTGATTGGCTTAAAACGGAAAATCGCACAACATGTATTTGATCAAAATAAATATCCCTATTAGGAGAAAAAAATGAGTAAATCAGTTATTATAGATGCTGGCCGTTCGCCCATCGGTATAAAAAATGGACAAATGATTGGTATCCGACCTGAAGACCTAGCAGCACAAATCGTTACCAAATTACTGGAACGAAACAAATCAATTAGTGCTGATATGATTGAAGATGTTGTAGTTGGCTGTGCTTTCCCTGAAGGGCCACAAGGAATGAATATTGGCAAAACGGTTGGAATTCTTGGCGGATTACCGGAAGCATCAACTGGTAAAGTCGTTAATCGCTTTTGCGGATCATCTATGGATGCAATCCATCAAGTTAGCGCTGCGATTGAATGTGGAGATATAGATGTAGGCTTAGCAGTTGGTGTTGAAGATATGTTTTCAGTTCCCATGGGTGGATTTGCGCCAGACTTTCATCCGGAGTTAGCTGAACAAGAATATTATATTGGAATGGGCGAGACTGCTGAGAACTTAGCAAACGACTTAAATATTTCTAGGGAAGATCAAGAAGAATTTGCAATTGCATCGCATGAAAAAGCATTAAAAGCATCTGCGGATGGAAAATTTGATCAAGAATTAATTCCTGTTAATGTTAATGATGAAGTCACCGTTAAGAATGATGAGGGTCCACGTGAACCAGATGTCGAAAAGATCAAAAGTTTGAGCCCCGCCTTTGTTGAAGATGGTACAGTAACAGCTGCGACTAGTAGCCCAATATCAATAGGCGCTGCTGCGGTATTAATAACCAGCGACACTTTTGCAAAAAATAATAACTTAAAAGCGCGAGCAGAAATAACTGCTAGAGCAGTAGCGGGTGTTCATTGGAATCGAATGGGAATGGGGCCACTACCTGCAACTGAAAAAGTTTTAGCCAAAGCAGGATTGAAAATGGATGCAGTTGAAACTATTGAACTCAATGAGGCATTTGCAGCACAAGCATTATATGTTATTCGAGAAGGTGGCTGGGATCAAAATAAAATTAATCATAATGGAGGAGCAATTGCCTTAGGACATCCTCTAGGCTGTTCAGGTGCAAGGATCATCACCACACTTATTAATGTCATGGAACAGCAAAGTACAAATGTGGGATTGGCAACCATGTGCATAGGTGGAGGGCAAGGAATCGCAACAATAATTAAAAGGTCATAATTGATGAAAAAAGAAATAAATAAAGCAGCTGTTTTGGGCGCCGGAACTATGGGAGCACAAATTGCTGGACATTTTAGCAATGCTGGTATACCTTCCCTCCTTTTTGATATCAATCCTGAACTCGCTCAAAAAGGAGTTGATGGATTAACAAAACTGAAACCTGCACCTCTTTATAAACCAAAAAATTCTGAATCAGTAACACCATGTACATACGATAATGATCTTGAAAAACTTAAAGATGTTGATCTAGTTATTGAAGCTGTTGCTGAGAACCTAGAGATTAAACATACGGTATACAAAAATGTTGTGCCCCATTTAAATGATTCTGTGATTATGACATCAAATACTTCAGGAATTCCATTGGCAGATCTTATAAAAGTCTTACCCGATAAATTGCAATCTCGATTTATGATCACTCACTTTTTTAATCCTCCTAGATATATGCGACTATTGGAACTTGTCAAAGGACAAAAAACAGATGAATCTGTCTATAATATGCTCGCAAATATTGGTGAAGATATTTTAGGGAAAGGAATTGTTCACGCCAAAGATACTCCAAATTTTATCGGGAATCGAATCGGAGTCCATGGAGGAAACAATGCTATTAAACTGGCCATTAAAATGGGCCTAACTGTGGAGGAAGTAGATAAATTAACTGGAACGATTGTTGGACGTCCAAAAAGTGGAGTTTTTCGAACTACTGATATAGTCGGACTAGATGTGCAAGCTCATGTCTCTTCAACAAGTTATGATAATTTACTTGATGATGAAGCCCGAGAAGTCCTCAAAGCTCCTGAAATATTGCAAACACTTATCGATGATGGCCGGCTTGGACAAAAAACTAAGGCAGGATTTTATAAAAAAACTGATGATGGAATTCTATCAATTGACCTCAAGACTGGTGAATATAATCCTCAAAAAAAGGTGAGATTTGATGGATACCGATTAGCAAAAAGCTATCAGTCAGTTGGTGATAGATTGAAAGCTCTTGCATTTAGTGATGATAAAGCGGGAAAGTTTTTCTGGGAAATTACGGCTGACTCATTAATCTATTCAGCAAACCGTGTTCCTGAAATAAGTGATGATATAATTAACATAGATAATGCTATGAAATGGGGATACGGTTGGGAGCTAGGACCCTTTGAAGCATGGGATGCAATCGGATTAAAAACATCTGTTGCGCGAATGGAAAAAGAAAATAAGAAAGTTCCTAAGTGGGTAAAGAAAATGCTCGATTCAGGACGAGAAACTTTTTATAGAACCCAGGATGGGGAAAAAACTTACTATGACCCACTTTCTTCATCTGAAAAAACTATTCCACAAAATGACAAGGTTATCAATCTAAATCTTCTTAAGTCAGGTGGAAAAACTGTTAAAAAAGATTGGAGCGCAAGCCTAATTGATTTAGGTGATGGCGTACTAAATGTTGAGTTTCATTCTGCACTTCAGCCTACATTAAATCCAATCGATACTTCAATGGTACAAATCATAAGTGATGGGATGGATTTGCTTGAGGCAGGGACTTACAAAGGGATGGTAATTGGACACCAAGGTTCCAATTTTTGCGCTGGCGCCAATTTAGCTAATATGATCCAAAAAATTGAAGCTGGAGCTTGGAAAGAAATGGATGCGCAAGTAAAACAGGGTCAAGATCTTTTGCAACGGGTACGCTTTTCAAAAGCACCTGTAGTTGCGGCACCACATCATCTGGCTTTAGGAGGTGGATTTGAATTAGTAGCTCCTGCTGCTCATCGTGTAGCATTGGGTGAGCTTTACATTGGAGCCGTAGAGGTTGCTGTAGGGTTGATTCCTGGAGCTGGTGGTAATCTTAGATTGATTTTAAATCTCATGGAAAATAGTGGATCTGGAAGAATGAATTCTTTTCAAGTCGCACAAAAAGCATTTGAAACAATAGGGTTTGCTAAAGTTGCTACGAGTGCAGATGAAGCCAAATTTCATGGATACCTACTTAAAACAGATACAATCATATTAAATAATGATCAACGCATATTGGCTGGCAAGCAAAAAGTATTAGAATTAATTGAAAATAATTATGAACCTCCAACCTATAGAGATGATTTAAAACTACCAGGAGCGGGAGGACGTACCGCGATGGCTATGGCCTTAAAAGGATTTAAAGCACAGGGGAAAATCTCAGCTCATGATGAGTTAATCGCAAAAAAGCTTGCCTTTGTTCTTACGGGAGGTGATAAAGCAGGCCTAACAAAATCCGTTGATGAACAATATCTATTAGATATAGAACGTGAAGCTTTCGTATCATTAGCAGGAGAATCACTAACTCAAGATCGTATACGATACATGCTTAAAGTTGGAAAACCACTGCGAAATTAGCTTAACAGGGCTAATATGATTAGCTCTGTTTCTTCCTTATCGATAAGTCTGATATTATTAGATAATTAATAATATCTATTTAAATTTCTTTACTTATTTATTAGTAAAGAATTCCCATATAGTGACACAAGAATCAAATAACCAGTTGAAGACCATTATCAGAGTCAGCGCTGTTATCGCTATCTTATATTTATTTTTAGTTAGTATTGGCATGGTTGGCACAGCTTTTAAAGGAATGGGCCGAGATTTTGCTGAAGGTTTATTCTCAAGCAATGCTAGTGCTTTCATCGGATTATTTATTGGCATATTAGCGACAGGATTAATTCAAAGCTCCTCAACAACAACCTCCCTAGTTGTTGGAATGGTTGCTGCTGGAACTTTTGGAGATGACCCTCAACTTGCAGTGGCTGCAGCGGTACCTTATATAATGGGTGCAAATATTGGGACCAGTATAACAAATACCATTGTATCACTTGGTCACATTGTTCATAAAGAAGAATTTAGACGCGCATTTTCAGCATCGGTTGTTCATGATTTTTTCAATATTTTTGCTGTTATAATCATTTTTCCGTTAGAAATGATTTTCGGCATTGTAAGCCGTTCAGCAATGTGGCTATCATCTATTTTGATAGGCACCGAAGCCATAGCCTTTAAAAGCCCCATCAAATTAATAACAGCTCCAACAGTAAAATGGATCAGCAATCTTTTTAAACAACAAGACTCCATTGATCCATATATCTTACTTCTTATTGTTGCTCTTGCATTACTTTTCTTCTCATTAAGAAATTTAACAAAGTTGATACGAAGCCTAGTAATGCTACGATTGGAAAATTTCTTTGATACACATATTTTTAAAACCGTCCTACGCTCAATGTTATTTGGGGCATTGATTACAATATTAGTTCAAAGCAGTTCAATAACAACATCTCTTGTAATTCCCCTTGCAGGAGCTGGAATTTTGCGACTCAAACAAATTTTCCCTTATACTTTGGGAGCAAATATTGGAACCACGATCACTTCTCTTCTTGCAAGTATGGTTTCAGGAACAATTGCGCCATTATCAGTAGCACTAGCTCATTTATTATTTAATATTTTTGGGATTGGACTATTATGGCCCATTAAAAAAATAAGGTATATACCAGTTGAGTTAGCTGAATTATTTGCGGTTCGCGCGTCGGAGAATAAAATGTTTCCGATCTTATACATTATAATTGTGTTTTTTATTATTCCTATATTATTAATTTCAATCGTGAGGTAAAACATGACAATATTCAAAGAAATATTAGCAATTTGGAAATCAGATAACCTTCTTTCGCAAGCATGGGAAGACTCACTTAGAATGTTATCCCTTTCGAATGATATTTTTGTTCAATCAATACAATACTTTAATTCAGGTGAGAATATTGATGCGGTTAAAGCACTAAAAAAAGAAGATCAATCAATTAATGACTATTATCAACTTGTCCGCCGGAAAGTAATAACTCATTATTCCATTGATAAACCTCCTATTGATACTTCTGGCGGTTTAACTTTGATAAATATGGTTGTAGACATAGAAAGAATAGGCGATTATTGCAAAAATATTTCAGACCTAACTCTTATGCGAGAAGGTCCTATTGATTTTGGAGAGTTAAGTAATGAAATTAAATCTATTGAAGAAGAAGTCGAGTCTCGTTTTACTAAAACAATAAAGGCAATCCAAGATCAAGATGAGACCCTTGCTGATGAGCTGCTAAAGAGTTATAAAAAGATGATAACAAAAGTATCGGATGATATTGTTAAAAACGTTGCTTCCGGAAAAATTCAGTTTAATGACAGCTCTCAAGGTGCAAGCATTGTATTATACGCTCGCTACTTAAAACGAATTGGTGCTCATTTAAAAAATATTACATCTACAATTGTTAACCCTTATGATAGAATTGGATATAATCAATAAGTAAACTGGGTTAATAGTTCAAATTAGATAATATTTAGACTTTATTAGAATTATATTCTTCATATAATTCGTGAACAATCCCATCCGGCAATCCTGATTGTGGCACGACCATTTTATCTACTTTTGCCCATTCCATTATTGACAAATATATTTTACCTGCATGTGTAATAACATCCGCACGATCTGGCCTCAATTCTAGTTCTGTGATTCGGTCATGAATGCTATAAGGTTGAACCATATCAATTATATCCTTAATCCTATTGAACTTGATTTCATTATTATTCCTTATTTCTGACATTGAAAAGATTTTATTGATATTACCTCCACTACCAATTGCCTTTATTGAGCCTGACACTTTTGGTCTCTGGTCTTTGACCCAACTTTCCATTTCTTGCCAATTTAAGGAAGTTACTTGATCTTTTAATAAACGAACGGATCCAATAGGGAATGATCTGGAAATAGCTTTAACTCTTTTTACTATAAAACTGACTTCAGTACTTCCACCACCCACATCGATATATAAATAATCTCTTTCAGGGTTCAAATGGTTCTCAATGTGATTTGACATGATTATCTTGGCTTCTTTTTCTCCTGAAATGATCTTTAGATTAAGATTAGTAGCTAAGTTGATTTGGTCTACTAGATTTTGCCCATTTTTAGCTGTTCTTAAAGCAGAAGTTGCACATGCCTTATAAGATATTGGATCATATGCATCTATCATTAAACGAAAAGCCTGGATTGTTTTCACCAATTTTTCACTATTATCTTTTGAAATTTTACCTAAAGTAAATGCGTCCTCTCCCAGGCGAAGGGGCATTCGAATAAGAGATTCTTTTATAAATTTCGTTGAATCAGAATTTTGTAGGACTCTACAAAATAGAAGGCGCATTGCATTACTTCCGATATCGATCGCAGCAAATTTAAAACCGGTTTCCATTAATCGCTCAACTTCATCAAATTATATATTAGTAGTGAATAGCAACGATATTAATTGAAATAATTTCATAGAATCATAAGCAATTTATCTTTTATTTTAATCATTATTGTAATGAAATAATGAAGAAATTCAATAAAGCATTAAAAATAGCCGCTAAAATCCATAATGGGAATAAAGGGGGAAAGAATAATCCTGCTATACTTCACCCCATACGTGTAATGCTAAAAATGGATGATCAATTATCAAGAACCGTTGCGATATTGCATGATGTAGTTGAATCAGGAAAAATGACAGTTGATGATTTAAGCAATCAAGGGTTTAATGATAAAATTTGTCGTGCTGTCGACCTCCTATCTCGAAGAAAATGGGAATCGTATGATCACTATATTAAACGTGTAAAAACAAATAAACTTGCAATTAAAGTAAAAATCGCTGACTTAGAGGACAATTATCTTACAAGGAATAATAAAAAGAAGTTGTCAAAACTGGATAAATCAAAGATAAATAAATATAAAAGAGCCTATAAAAACCTAACCGGAGTAAAATTAATACTATAATTTGAATAATATTTTATAGATGCAAATAATCACTTATTAATAATCTATAATATTAATGTTAAATTAACATTAAATATGATATCTGCAAATTATGGAACTACTCGCTGAACCACTCAATTTAATTTCAAGATTTTCGTTTAACTTTATAATTGTTTTTATAATTATAAAGATTATTTATTATCGAAATAATAGTAAGAATGATGACTTTGTTTTTACCTACTTCATGTTTAATGCATTGATTTTCTTCTTTGCTTATATACTTGGGAATATCACAATCAATTTGGGGTTTGCTTTTGGCCTCTTTGCTGTTTTTGCAATTTTACGCTACCGGACCGATACAATCCCTATTAAAGAAATGACTTATTTATTTATTGTTATAACAATCGGAGTCATAAATGCACTGAGTGGATCGACAGTCTCGTTTGTAATTTTATTAATTGCAAATTTGATCATAACTCTAATGGCTTATGTATTAGAAAATTTCTGGCAAAGCCATTATCTTATAACTCGAACAATTATATATGAAAATGTTGAAAATATAAAACCTGAGAATCATGAAGAGTTATTATCGGAACTCAATAATAATACAGGTTTCAATATCGAAAAGTTTGAAATAGAGTCAATAAACTTTCGCAGAGGTGCTGCTAGAATAAAGATATTCACTAGAGAATAAAAAACTTTATAAAAACTATAAGCTTAGGTGTGCTTACACGAAAATTATTTATATTTCCTATCCTTCTCTTGAGTGTTTCATATGCAATTGATGATAATCTCTCACGGGGCAGTTTAATCCTTGAAAAAGAACTTCCTTTCAATCTTTCAATCGAGCTAGAACAAAGTCTGAGACTTGAAGATCAATCAAGAAGATTTAAACAGACATTTACTGAAGTTGGCTTATCATACGATATTAACAAATATATTAAAGTTGAGATACCCTATAGATATGCAATTTTTAAAGATAAGAAAAAACAAAGAATAAGTTTCTCAAGCACTTTAAAAATTAAAAAGAATAATAGTACTTTCAGATACAAAGGCAGAATTCAAAGCACATATGAAGATGAAAATAGAGAAGATTTGGTCAGAAATAAATTCACGTATGAACATGAAATAAATAATAAATATGAGCCATTTTTATCATTTGAGATATTAAGCCCATATGATAAAGAGGTTAAGAATGTTGATGACTATAGAATTTCTTTTGGCAGTGAAATTAATCTACCCAATAAGACTTCATTAAAACTCTATTATATATTTCAAAAAGAAGGTTTATTAGAACAAAATCTCATGAAAAACAATATTATTGGAATAACCTATAATATAAAATTATAATCGATTTATTCGTGACCTTTAATCTTATTTAATAACTCATATTGCTCTAGATTAAGATTATTAAACTGAACATTAAATACTGAAATATTATATACCGGAGATTCTTTGGTCCATTTTTTTGGTTTAAGATCTTTTCTTCCGGGATAATCAATATTGGATAAAACATATCGCATCGCATTCAATCGAGCAATCATCTTATTATCTGAATTAATAATGACCCACGGCGAATCTTCCGTAGATGTTCTTCGAAACATTTGTTCTTTGTAATCAGTAATTAATTGCCATTTTTTATGAGCTTGCCAATCATTTGATGACAGCTTCCAATATTTTAATTCGTGATTTTTCCTAAAATAAAATCTCATTTCTTGATTTTCTTTTGAGATAGATAAATATATTTTAGTTAAGATCAACCCATTGTTCATCAATCCCCTTTCCCAGGCATTAACCTTTTTCATAAAATATTTGTATTGATTTTCAGAGCAATAACCCATAGCTGGCTGAATAACAGCCCTTGAATACCAACTACGATCTAAAAAAGTGATAATACCAGGTTTTGGCAATATCTTTTCCCAAGTTTTAAACCAATTTTTTTCTTGTTTTTTATTGGGGATACCTAGTTCTACGATTTTTGCTGCTTTGGGCATAAGATTTTCAATAAATCTTTTAATAATTGAACCTTTTCCTGCGGCATCGCGGCCTTCAAGCAAAATCAAAATTCTCTGATTTGTTTCAACGACCCACTCCTGTAGTTTTAATAATTCTACCTGTAGTCGTCTCTTTTCTTTTCGGTATTGATTATCATTTAATTCTGAGTATTCTGTTCTATTATATATAATCATTGTCGCTTTAAATAACTTTCAGTGAAAATATTATCTTTCAACCCTTGGTCATAATTGACTTTAAGAACTTCGAGCTCAGTGCTATGTGCTTTTTTCATATTATGCATAGTCATTTTGATGGCTGTCCAGTACTCTCCATTTTTTACATGATTTGGAATATCCAAAACTTTGAAGCGATTATTTTTCTTATCATAAAATTCGACTTTTTTCATCAAAAAATTTTGTTGGTCGACCCAAACAATCCTTGAACTATATTGAGTTTCTGTTTCAATAGGCATTGCGTTTACTTTATAACACTTTATGCCATTAATTGATTCTTCGCCTATTAGTTCATATTTATCAGAGTCTAACTCCCTTACTGAAAGATCTTCATAACTAAAGTCAGATCCTTGGAAACTGCGCGATTTTTCTGTAGCACGAATTCTTTTTACTTTTTTTAATGCAGGCAAATATAACCATTGATCATCTCCCTTACCATCAATTCGGTCCCAATTCAAAAAAGCCGTCCCTTTTACTTCTCTAGGTTGAGAAAAAACCAAAAGTGATTTAGTCTTAAAAACTCCATCCTCGTATTTTTTTTCTATGCTTCTCAAAACTCTCGATCGCGACCTTTTCTTCCCCCCTCTACTAGATATCAATGTCATTTTTAATTGTGTTTCAGAATCTAATGGGGATTTTATTTGGTCTACTTTTTCCATAATAGACCTGCCTGTTGGTTGAGTAAATAGAATACTTGAAAATAAAATGGATGAAAGGATAATTCTGATCATATTAGAATTTAACTTATTAGAAGTTGTAAATAATACCCACTCTAGTATTGGAAAAATCTTCCATAAGAGTGAATTTATTTTCAAGATCATTTTTATCCCCAGTAAATATCGTAAACCCGGCTTCAACTTTCCAATTAATCCATGGAGAATAGGCAAGACTAGCTCCAAGCATCTGACCTTTTTCATCCAAATTCATCATAACATTACCCTTGACTTCTAAGCGATCATCCATAAAAACACCGGATGAACTCAAGAGTAATGCTTGATCGCTAAACATGGCAAAAGGAGTACCCATTCCTGGTTGAAAATTAATATTAGGTAATCCTACTAATTCCTGAGAATAGGTATGATACCAATCATATGTTTCATCAAATACTTTATTACCTATCAATTGTAACACAATTGTCATATCTGAAAGTGTAGTGTATTCAATTTGAAACACTGACTGGAGATAGTTTACTTCTTGTTGGAATTCATATAGATCTAACGGCGTTTTAAATATATTCAGTTTTAATAAAGGAGTTTGGGTTTTAAATAAAGCTGACTCCATTCGTAAGGTTAAATCGCCAATAAAAGTAACAAAATCTAAACCCCAGATTGTTGTTGTGCGGTAACCTAAATTTAAATTATTGATTTGAGGAGGGATATTATCTTGAAAAGTTACATTGGCTGTTAGAAGAGTTGGCGACCTATCATTACCATTGAAAATGGAAAGCCCTATATCACTTTCTCCAATTGTTGTTTGAATACGAAACCCAAATTCCCAATCATCTTCAACGGGATATGCAATTTCTGGCTTTTCAGCAATTGCTAATGGAAAATCTTTTTCGCCATAAGGAAATCGATTCACCTCATGCTTAGGGGTAAAAATCCCTTCAAGCTGAAAACTTTTAGAATAAACTTTTGCGGAAAATGAAAAACTTCCAACTTTTTTCCCTGCTCCACTATTAAAAAGGTAATAATAATCATAAGCATTTATATTATCTGTAGGATTATTTCCATCAGCCGCACCCCATGCATGTATTTGCTTACCAACTTTTACTTCACCCCAATCAGGATAATATGCGAAGTAAGCTTCACGAATATCATATCCCCATTCTGAAGGATTATTTCGATGCTCTAATGCAGAGACTGTTTTAAAATCTAAATTACCTAAAGTATACCCAAGATTTACGGACATGATGCGATAGGGCAAATCAATTTGAGTTTTATTTGAGGTACGGGTCATCACAGAAGGGTTGATCTCACCTGAATAATTGAACTGTGCACTAAGATATGAAATTGAGAGAAATAAAATAAGATTTTTCATTTAGACCTAGAGAGATTCAATTTTTTGGTAAACGTTTAAGATTTTTTTCTTGGAATAAATTTGATGATATTCCTGTATCTATTTGCAACTTATCAAAGGAGACTTCAGTTGTATGATTTTTTTGAACATCTTTCACAAAAACATAATTCATAACAAAATAGCCCTTTAGCTTTATATGAGAGAATTCCTTTTTCTTCTTTATGGCACCTCTCCTATCAAATGATTCTTCTTTAACAAGCATTAAAGATTCTTTATCTATCCAAGTTATATGCTTTGAATAGGAGGATCTAACTTTTGGATGGGGTACTACTTCAAGGACATAACATAATTTTTCATCAACCATCATATCATCAAGTCTATTGTAAGTATTTTCATTAGTGTCTCTATTAGATAAATCTTCATAGCTCAAATCTGAGCCCATAAAGGCATCACCTTTTTTCTTTGATGAGATTCGACGAACTTTATTAAATGCCGGTAACCACATTCGCATTTCATCGTCTTTATTGTCATTCTCAATTTTCAGAAAAGCAACACCCTTGTCATCCTTTGGCTCCAAAAACCAAATAATCTGTTTTTTATTTCCTTCCATAGATTTTGAGGCCATTTTGTTAACTCTACTTTTTCCTTTTGAATTTGTTAATACCATTTTAGTTACATTGGATATGTCTTTTGGTGTTTTCCTAGTATCAACCATTCTTGCAATTTCTATTCCTGTTTGACTTAATATAAGTGAGGTAGTGAAGATCAATATCGAGAAATTTTTCATAATGATTAGTCCCTTTTAACTAGTCGTTTTTTTAATAGCTCAGCTAAGGCCGCCAAAACTGTAAGTGTTCCTATAGATGTAGACACCATTGCAAATACCATTAGACCGCCAATATACTGTATAGGTACAAATGCTGAAAACAGCAATGCTCCAAAACCCATATTTGATCCTGCATCTAAAATAATAGGATAACCAACATCATCAACTACAGTACGACTTAATTTGTTTGTACCAACAGTTCTTGAAAGGCGTCTATACTGAGAAATATAATGGATTGCAAAATCAACACCCACTCCAATAATTACTGATGACAATAAAGCAGTAATATGGCTCAATTCAATTCCAAAATATCCCATAAAGCCAAAATTGATAATCACAGCTGAGGTTAATGGAACTACTGCTAAAATTCCCCACAATATTCTTTTAAAAAAGATTGAAGCAATTATCCCAATAATAATTAATGAAAAAATAATACTCAATGCAGAAGATCGAACGACCATAATAACTAAATCCCGTAATATTACAATCATACCAGTAAAGTTCACATTTAAACTAGAGTCCATAATTGCTTTAACTTGTTCAGTCATTTCGTTTACATAAGCAAAAATTTCTTTTGTGGTCATAACTTTAGAGAATGCGGTGATTAATCCAACTTTATAATCATAATCAACCAAACTAGAAAAATCGTCAGGATCACCTGACATTGAATACATAGTAAAAAGGTTATTCACTTTATCGCGCTTATCTGGTACAATCTCAAACTTAGGGTCATCATCCATCACAGTTCGGTGCATCTGTTCAACTACATTTGAAATGGAAAAACTAGTGATAACTTTTTCATTTTTCTCCATCGAATTTTGAAGTGTTCGCATACTTGATAGAGTTTTTGGATCTTTCATATCGCCTTCGACTCTTACCCTAATATCAACAGTACCTGTCATTTTATTATCCATAAAATCCATTGTGTCACGAATTTCGGTACCGGGTCTAAAAAAGTTAGCCATGTTAACATCAACAATGACTTTTGATAATCCCGTCAGACCTATTAAAACAAAAAATGCTCCAGTAGAAAAAACATATTTTGGATGCGTCAAAACTACTTTTCCTAGTTTATTTATTAGTTTTTCAAAAATACTGGGTTTAGTAATTGCATTTGATTCTGGGTTCCAGCGCTTGAGGCTGATAACAGATGGCAACAATAGCGAACTTAAAAACCAAGCCCATGATATACCAATCCCAATTACAACACCATAGCCAAAAAGTGGTTCAAGGGGTGAAAGTGTTAACGTTGCAAAAGCGGCTATTGTAGTAATACTTGTCAGAAAAATAGGAATCAATAGCGAATCCATTGTTGAAGCTATCGCAAGTTGAGTGTCTTCTTTTACTCTAAGTTCTTTAAAAAATTTAGAAATAACATGGACTCCATCAGAATTAGCAATCGTCAAAAGGATGATGGGCATAGAAGTATTGGCAAGCGTAAATAAGAAACGTTCAGAACCCGTCAAATGGTATATCCACCCCATAGATCCAACCATAGCAAATAAAGATAATCCAATTACCATAATTACCATACCTACTCCAGATAGACTTCTTAGATTAACTAAAAGGATCATAACCATAATGAGGATTCCAATCCTTGCAAGAATGACTACATCATCACGTATCATTTCTGGCATTGTACCTGTTACATAAGCTTGACCACCATAATAAATCTCATAATTACTTAATATAGGATCAACAATAGATACTACTTTATCTCTAAAAATATTCAAACCCTCGCTACTATAAGGTTGCACTGTTGTCATAAAATATTCATTATCTTCACTAACAAAACGTTTTTTTATTGTTGGATTTTTTTCAAGATACAGTTTTACATTTTCAACCTCATCTGCCGTCATATCTCTATAAGGTTGAAGATCGTCTATCTCCATAAATCCATCCAAATTATCCATTCGAGTAGCAGTTGATATTGAAGTTATTTCTTCAACTTCATTAGTGGCTTCAAGTTGCACTGCAATATCCCATAAAGTAGCCAAAGCATCAGGAGTAAAGATGGACTTTCCTTGCTTACCAAAAGCAATGAAAATTACCTCAGTGCTACCAAATTCTTCTTGAATTACATCCCATGAGATTCTTGAGTCAAGTTCTTTTGGAAGAATTTTCATCATATCATCATCGATGATAAAGAAACGAATCCCGGACCCAAGGAAAATTGTTGCCATAAGAGAAATAATGATGGTTCTCCATGGATAATCAAGGCTTTGAGTAATAAACCATTTCCTTAATGGATGGCTCGAGTATCTAGATTGGATTTCACTCATAAATATTAAACGTCCTTAATGCCTTTTTATTATTTTACCTCGATAGGCAATTTGGACTAATCAGACAATCGTCTTACAAATTGTTATCGTGCAGTATTAGTTTACCTATCTTAATAAATCCTAGGCAAACCCTTTTATGATTTGTAGAAATAAACGTATAACTTTGTGCACTAACAATGAATAAATCATTCAAATTTCCTGTAGTAATCCTTGCGAATGGTTCATTCCCATCAAACCCCCTGCCGCTGCAACAATTAGAATCAGCAGGAACCGTTATATGTACAGATGGCTCAGCAAATTCTCTCGCACAACTCAAATTGACTCCACATGTGATAATTGGGGATATGGATTCTGTAGACCCCAGATATGAATTTAATGGAATTAAAATCCAAGATAAGAATCCTGAAAATTCTGACTTAGAAAAGGCTTTGGATTGGGTAGAAATGAATGATATAAAAGATGTGACCTTACTTGGCGCAACAGGATTTAGAGAAGACATGACTTTAGCTAACCTATATATTCTTTTTGATTACTATGGCAAAGTTTCCATTAAACTAATTACTGATCATTATACCGTTACTTGTCACAAAGGAAAACAATCATTCACATCCTTTCCTGGAGAAAATGTGTCTTTATTTACTCAAGAAGTGAGTACTCTTGTATCAACAACGGCATTAAGATACCAACTGGAAAGCTCAGCCATTGACCCTCCCCAAAAAGGGATTTCAAATCAATCCATGGGTTCTACTTTTTCTGTTGAAAGTTCTGGCCCAATCCTCGTTTTTCGCGGTCATACTCAAAAGGATTGATCCGTGCATTGGCTTGACCTTTCAGTTCTAGGCCTATATGTATTAGGGCTATTGGGGCTTGGATTTTATAGAATAAAAAATACTGTAGATAACCCCAATGAATATATTCTTGCGGGTCGAAAACTAAGCTTACCTGGTTTTATAATTACGTTGGTTGCTACATGGTATGGCGGCATTCTTGGAATAGGAGAGAATACTTATTTATATGGTTTACAAACCTGGTTCATTTTTGGATTACCTTATTATATCTTTGCATTTATTTTTGCATTTTTCATTGCCGGGAGGATTAATCAATTAAAATCCATTTCAATACCTGATCAATTTCATCATCGCTTCGGTAAAACCGCTGGCGTGATTAGTGCACTTTATATTCTTATTCTATCTAGTCCAGCACCTTATATCCTAAGTATAGGTATACTCATTCAATTTACAATTGGAATTCCTTTTGGTTTATCACTGATTATATCAACTTGTATTAGCTTAAGCTATATTTGGGCAGGGGGGTTTAAAGCTATAGTTCGTACGGATTATTATCAATTTAGTTTGATGTTTATTGGATTTATTCTGCTTCTTATTTATTCAATACAATTTAGTGGTAATGTTTCCGAAACATTTAAATCCTTACCCAGTAATCATCTCAATATAACAGGTGGTGCATCTATACAGTATATATTAGCATGGTTTTTCATTGGACTTTGGACATTCATTGACCCAGGGTTCTATCAGAGATGTGCTGCAGCCAAATCACCTAAGACAGCACGAAATGGGATTCTAATCTCAATTGCAATTTGGTTTGTTTTTGATATGATTACCTTAATTACTGGAATGTTCGCTAAGGCATTACTAACCAGTGGTGACCCTCTTTTTGCCTATCCAAAGCTTGGGGCACTGGTTTTGCCACCTTTAGCATATGGGTTTTTTATTACTGGTCTACTAGCAACCATCATGTCTACAATTGATTCCTTAGGATTTATAAATGCAATTACTTTTGGTCGCGATATTTTGTGGAGGATTCAATCAACATCCAAATTGAAAGAAGAACCTGAACACACTACAATTCATTTTATCCGAAAAGGTATAACTGTAACGGGTTTTATTGCATTGGCATTAGCTTTTATGATTCCTTCTGTTGTAAAGCTTTGGTATGTAATTGGCTCAATACTCGTCCCGGGATTGGTGATTCCTTTTCTTTTATCTTTTTCAAAAAAAACATATTCAATCCTACCTATTATGATCTATCCAGTTGTCATCGGATTGATATGGACGATCCTAGGTAAAATATTAGGCGAATATCCTCTAAACCTTGAACCGTTTTACCCAGGCATATTAACATCCATACTTATGTATGGGCTAAAAGGAAAAAATGGGTAAAGAAATAGAAAGGAAATTTCTTGTAGACCAATCTTCACTACCAAACGATATTAATGGTATAGAATATTCTCAAAGCTATATATCTATTAATGAGAGTGGCGTTGTTAGAGTAAGAATTAAAGAGGAGGCTGCAGTATTAACTATTAAGTCAGGCGGGCTAGGAATAAGTCGTGATGAATTTGAGTATGAAATCCCTTTAGAAGACGCTAGAGCTCTTCAACATATTTTTAATAATGAAATTATTTATAAGACACGATATAATATTATTTATAAAGGGAAAAAATGGGAAGTTGATCAATTTCATAAACAGAATAAAGGTCTATGGATCGCGGAAATTGAATTAGAATCTGAAGAAGAATCTTTTGATGTACCTAAATGGGTTTTAGAAGAAGTAACTGGCGATGAAAAATATTATAATTCTAATTTATCTAAACACCCCTACAATTCATGGCAAGAATGATTAAATCCTTTTTATTATTAATACCTTGTGTGCTTCTGAGTGAAGAAAATATCTGGAAGACAATACATGACAAAAGAGAGTATTCAATCAGCGGTGTTGCCCTCTTTAAAGACGGATATATTGTTGTACATGATAATAAAGAAAAGCAGGAGGCACGAATCAGCTATCTTGATAAGAAATTAAATATTTCAAAACTAATATGGCCTGAGCCTATGTTGCCATTCGACTTAGAAGCTGTAGCTAAATTCCCAAATATTAAGGGACGTTTTATTTTTATGGAAAGTACTGGAAAATGTTACGAGACATTTATTGATCAAAAAGATTTTCGTATAGACCTTTTACGAACTTTCACATTACCAAAGGTTAAATTAAATATGAATTTAGAAGGGCTTACTATTTTTCAATCGGCTCAGGGAATTGTATTCATTTATGGAGATCGCGGGTCAGATTTAAGGGCGTCAACCTTATTTACAGCCTTCTTTAATCCAAGGAAAAATGAATTTTATGATATTAAATCATTCGAGTTTGATCTCCCAAAACCATATTCACATAAAAGAAATATTGCAGATCTCACTATCAATTCTGAAGGTTTTGTATGGTCATCAGCTACATCGGATCCTGGAGATGATGGTCCATTCTCTACAGCCATTTACGAAATAGGGAAAATAAATACAGTTGGTTCATTTAATCCAATTCACTCAAGCCTGCAAAAACCTCTTATGGTATTTTCAGATCAAAAGGTTGAGGCTATAACATTCAAAAAAAGAGATTTGATTTTAATGACTGATAATGAGAATTTTGGTTCTACATTTTTATTAATAAAATCAAAATAAAATTATTTACAAGATGATTACATTGAAGCAATATATGCTTAATAATTAATTATTAGGATTGATCAAAATGTTAATGATAAAAAAGTACATTCTCTGGGGGCTTATATTATTCCCATTATTAGGTCAAGGGATTGACCACTCAGAGAAAATTGTAATAAAGAAAAACCTTCTTGGATTAAATCTTTCTGGAGAAACTGATTATAGAACTAATAAAACGGGGTTATTCTATCGGCATTATGATTTTGGAGTCACTTTTCTACTGGCTAAAACATGGTCTGCAGCAATTCAATATCGCAATGTATATGTACAAAAAGATGGAGAGTGGGTTTTAGAAAAACGCCCACACGCACAGATACAAAAAACCATCAACACAGATCTTTTAAAATGGACTATCAAGTCAAGACAAGAGTACAGAATTAGGAATGGCAGAGATGAGGCAATGCGTAACCGCATTAGAATTAAAGGTATATCAAATAAAACCTTTTATAATTTAAAACCATACTTCGGAAATGAATTTTTTTATGATATGGAAAAAAATTCCTATAATAAAAACCGGTTTACATTTGGGATTGATTTTCCAAGAGGAAAGTTAGGTGCCCCTACTATCTATTATAAATACGATGTATCTCTTTCAGATGAAAAATGGGTGACTGCATTTGCAGGCTTAGTTTTTCAAATAACACTATAAATTTAATTTATCTATAATTCGTTAGTTAAGCAATGAACAGCCCCACCACTAAGGCGAAACTGTGTTGTGGGCACTGTAATGTGCATAACATCCAACTCTTTTAGTAATGGCAAAACTTTTTTTGATCTAAATCGTATTGGCCCAACTAAATAACCTGGCAGAGGTTCGCAATTGACTGCAAATTCACCTAGTTTTTGATTAGTTCCAACAGCATCTTCTGGTTCCACTTCAACTAATTCGATATTTTTTCCCCTAGCAAATTGGCGCAAGTTTTCAGCCGACTTATTTTCCATTAGTTCAGTACATGCTATGACAGCTGCTAATTCATTATCCTTATTAATTACAGGTGTAAACAGTGTATCAATATGAAAGATATTTGATTTCATAATGACGAGTTCATCAACATTAAATTCTTGTGCTACCCATTCGGCGCCCTCAATATTGTTTCTGCAAGCTCCTGAAAACAATACTTTATCTCCAGGGCAATAATAAAATTCACCGCCCTCAGCAGTTGCGGTTGAATCATTTGGTATACGTTTAGTTTCGTAGCCCATAGATTCAAGCATTATTTGCATTATATCTGCTTCATCCTGGCGGGCTTTTTCTCGAAACTTTGATATAATAGTTTTCCCATTTTGATCGCTTATAAATAAGTCTCTAACAAAAACAAAGTCATGCTTTCGTTTTTCTTTATTCTGTTGATCTAAAAAATTGGGGAAATCAATCTCGACAATTTCAATTGGCAGTCTATTGAATAATTCAGTCATCATGTGCATTTCAATTTCAACGAGTTCCTGGTTTGGAACAACGCCCTCTTTCATCGCAGGATTATTTTCATAGATTGGAGTGCCATGCCCCCACCATTTATGTTTTGGTAAGTGAGAGATTAAAATTTTCATGCCTGAAGACCCTGAACTTATTTATTTTTCCATATCTTCAGAATATTTTCCCAAAGTTGCCAAACTATTGAGTTTGGCTCTGTGCATAAACGCACCTTGTGCCGCAGAAACATTCTCACTTTTTCCTAGCCAAGCTTTAAGTGCGGGTTGTTGTAAAGCACGTCCATAAGAAAATGATAAATTCCATGGTTTATTATCATCTAATATTTGATTCATCCTGTTCAAATGTGCCGTCGCATCTTCATCACTTTGGCCACCTGAAAGAAATGCTATTCCAGGAACAGCTGTTGGTACTGTTCTAGCAAAGCATTGTAAAGTTGCATCTGCCACTTCATCAACATTAGCTCTATCACTTGCGCCATATCCTGAGAGTACCATATTAGGTTTTAGTATCATTTGCTCATATTGTACTCCTTGAGAATATAATTGGAAGAATACGGTATGAAGCACCTCTTCCGTTACAACAAAACTATCATCAATATCATGTTTTCCATCCATTAATATTTCAGGCTCGACAATAGGAACAATATCATTTGCTTGACAAAGCGCAGCATATCTTGCCAAGGCATGAGCATTTGTACTTATACAATATCCGCTTGGATTATCTTTAGTAATATTGATTACAGCACGCCATTTAGCAAAGCGTGCGCCCAACTTACGATATTCTTTAAGTCTCTCATCTAATCCATCCAATCCATGAGTAATTTTTTCACCTTCACTTCCGGGAAGGTCATGAGCTCCCATATCCACTTTAATACCCGGTAAAATTCCTTTATTAGATAAATATTCAGTATAGGGCGTTCCATCGGATAACGAAGATTGCCGTAAAGTTTCATCATACATAATAACACCACTAATATATTGCTCGATTCCTTCAGAACTAAAAAGCAGATCTCTATATGCATTTCGAGATTCAAAAGTACTTTCTGTATTAATTTGCTCAAGTCTACTTCCAATAGTTCCCGTACTTTCATCTGCTGCGAGGATACCTTTCCCTGATTGCACCATCGCTTCTGCGACTTCTTCCAAACTATTCAAACCCATAATTTTATTCCTTTTTATATTTTTTATTTCTGCCCTATTTCTTTTAACAAATTCTTATACCATTTCTGTGAATAGTCAAAAGGTTTCCCACCTTTTATTTTTTCAAAATCAATTAATCCTAGTTGCTCTTGATTATTTTCATCTAAACCTACAACACCGCTTTCACCTTTAAGTGCCATTTCTGCCGCTAATTTACCTGACCGTTTGATTAAATCTAGATCTTGAATATTAGGGGCTGCACTTCTTGCAAAATAACCACTTTTCTGAACGAGTGTTTTTTCTGCATCTAGCTTTTCTGTGAATTTATTAGCAAACCATTGGCCAGGATTTAATTCATCTAGAGCAATATGGCCAAAAGCATCCAAACTAATTTCCTCTCCAGAAGATCTCAATTCATTAACAATTGTGTTTGTGCCAGCACCTTCGCTTAAGAAAATATTTACCGAATCTTTTGCATCCATTAATTGCTTCAAACGTTCACATTCTGATTCAAAATCAAAATCTTTTTCAGGTATATATATTGCATCTACATCCCATCGAGATTGATCGATTAGTAACTCTGGTAGAAAATCCCGTTTTTTTAATCTATCATGGTATTCTTTGGCAGTATAAGCTGTAAGCCAACCACAATTACGACCCATAACTTCATGAATAATTAATTGACGATGACTTGTTGTATTTTCATTTGAAATATTTTCGAAGAAAATAGCACCCTGCTCTGCTGCCGTCCATGCCCCAAGTGTTTGTGCCACAGGATAAAGATCATTATCTACAGTTTTCGGAAGACCCACCACGGTTAAATCATATTGATGCTGTTTTAAATAGAATGATAGTTGCGCTGCCATCGTATTTGTGTCATCTCCTCCAATCGTATGAAGGATATCTACATTATCATTTACTAATTGATCAGCCGCCACCTTTAATGGATCCTGGCCATCTTTTATATAACCACGTTTTAAACAATTATCTCGGTTAGTGAGTTTTACGCGGCTATTTCCAATAGGACTACCACCATATTTGAATAAAACATCTGTTTTTTTGCGAACAGATTTTGGGAAATCATGCTTGTTACCCAGCAATAAGCCTCTATAACCATTTAAATATCCCATTAATTCTGCATCAGGCGCTAATCGATTATAAGAGGCTATTAACCCACCGATTGATGCTGATAAACAAGGGGCGATTCCGCCTGCTGTTAAAAATGCGATCTTCATCCTAGTTTGAGAGAATTAAGTTTGTTTAACAAGTTCACTATTTAAATAAATATAATATTATACAAAATTAATATGATTTATTTTAATGTCTTGCAGAAAAACATTTATCCAACCCACAATTAGATGTTAAATTATTAGATAATCAGAGAGAGAGGTACTCATGAGAATTCATAATATTTTAACCAAATCAATATTATTTGGTTTAATAACTTTCACTTTTCTTGGAGCTACAGAACGCTTCAAGGAAGAATTATTTAAAGCAATGAAATATAGGAATATCGGCCCATTTCGCGGCGGTCGATCAGCTGCTGTCACAGGTGTTCCTGGAGATAAATTCATAGCTTATTTTGGTGGGACAGGCGGAGGTGTATGGAATACAAAGAATGGCGGGCAAACATGGAATAATTTATCTGATGGATATTATGGTGGATCAATTGGCGCAGTTACTGTAAGCGAGTGGGATTCAAACGTAATCTATGTTGGCGGTGGAGAAGTGACCGTTCGAGGTAATGTTTCTCATGGGAATGGTGTCTGGAAATCTACAGATGCTGGAAAGACGTGGAAATTTAAGGGGTTGAAAGATTCTCACCGGATTCCGCGTATTCGCATTCACCCTAGAAACCCTGACCTTGTATATGTTGCTGCCTTAGGTCATTTATCTGGCCCAAATGACGAGAGAGGTGTTTATCGAAGCAAAGATGGTGGAGATAACTGGGAAAAAGTTTTATTTATTAATGATGAGGTTGGCGCATGTGATCTAATTCTTGACCCTAATAACCCCAGAATTATTTATGCTTCAACCTGGAGAATAAAACGTACTCCATATAGCCTTGAAAGTGGTGGCCAAGGATCTGGCCTATGGAAATCAACTGATGGTGGAGACACTTGGGAAGATATTACAAAAAGTAAGGGACTACCAGAAGGTATGGTTGGAATTATAGGAGTTACAATATCTCCATTAAACTCTGATCGTGTCTGGGCTTTAATTGAAAGCAAAAAAGGTGGACTTTTTAGATCAGATGATGGTGGAGAAACTTGGAAAAAGACAAGTTCAGATAATAATCTTCGCCAAAGAGCTTGGTATTATACTCGAATTTATGCTGATACAGAAAACGAAGATATTCTTTATGTATTGAATGTTCAGTTTTGGCGTTCAAAAGATGGAGGTAAAACCTTTAATTCTATTCGTACGCCACATGGTGATCACCACGACCTTTGGATCGACCCAATGGATTCAAAACACCTCATTATTGCTGATGACGGAGGAGGACAAGTATCATTTGATGCTGGTGCGACTTGGAGTACATACCATAATCAACCTACTGCTCAATTCTACAGAGCAGATGTTGATAACCAATTTCCTTATCGTGTTTATGCAGGTCAACAAGATAATAGTACGGTTTCAATTGCATCTCGTACCACAGGTGGTGGTATTACAGAACGTGATTACTATTCTGTTGGTGGAGGAGAGAGTGCACACGTAGCACCTCACCCAGATGATCCAAACATTGTCTATGCCGGATCTTATAGTGGATTTTTGACTCGATATAATCATGTCACTGGTGAAAGAAGGAATATTACAGTATATCCTGAAAATCCTATGGGGCATGGCGTGAAAGATATGAAATATCGTTTTCAATGGAATTTCCCGATTGAGTTTGATCCTCATGATGCCAACACACTTTATGTTGGTTCACAACATTTACATAAATCAACAGACGAAGGAGAATCCTGGGAATTGATAAGTCCTGATTTAACAACCAATACATTGGCTATGCAAGATGAATCAGGTGGCCCTATTACAAAAGATGACACTGGCGTTGAATATTATTGCACTATCTTTGTAATCACTCCATCTCATCAAGAGAAAGGTGTTATATGGATTGGAACTGATGATGGAAAAGTGCATATTACAAAAAATGGAGGTAAATCTTGGACAGACATAACTCCAAATAATATGCCAAAATGGGGAATGGTTAACAGTATTGACCAATCACCTCATAATCCTGGTACAGCATATATGGCAGTTACTCGGTACAAGCTAGATGATTTTAAACCCTATCTTTTCAAAACAGATAATTATGGTAAATCATGGAAATTAATTTCAAGAGGTATACCTGAGGATGCTTTCACTAGAGTCATTCGAGAAGATCCAATGAAGAAAGGATTGCTATATGCTGGAACAGAAACAGGTGTGTATGTTTCTTTTGATGATGGGAAGAATTGGCAGTCATTCCAATTAAATCTTCCTATAGTTCCCGTAACTGATCTTGTGGTAAAAGAAAATGATCTTGTGGTAGCAACACAAGGTAGATCTTTTTGGATTTTAGATGATCTAACACCTCTACATCAATTAACAAATAAAGTTGCTGGATCAACCTCCCACATGTTTAAACCCCGAGATACTTATCGTCTACCCGGCGGCGGTGGCTGGGGTGGACCAAGTCCGACCTGGGGAGCCAATCCACCAAATGGTGTAATGGCCTTTTATTACCTCAAAGAGGCTTTAGGAAAAGATGATAAATTCAAATTAGAGTTTATGGAATCTGATGGAGATGTAATCAAAACTTTTTCAAATAAAAAAGATAGAAAAAATCCATCACCTGTGGCGGAAACAAAAAAAGGTATGAATCGATTTGTTTGGGATATGAGATATCCAGATGCAAAAAAAGTTCCCAATGCAGTAATGTGGGGTGGCAGGCATATAGGTCCTAAGGCAGTTCCAGGTGAATACAAAGTTAAAGTCACTCTTAATGGCAAAAGCCAAACTCAGTCATTTAATATCTTAAAAGATCCTAGGATTAACACCACACAATCTGATTTTCAAGATCAATTTGATCTTCTAATGGATATTAGAAATCGTACAACTGAAATCAATGAAAAGATTTTAACAATTCGAAGCATCAAGGATCAGATAAATACACTTACTGGTTTAATGAAAGAATCTGGATTTAAGGATGAGAATGTTACAAAAGCTGGTAAAGAATTGGTAAAATCTCTTTCAACAATTGAAGAAAGACTGATCCAGGTAAAATCTAAATCAAGACAAGATCCGTTAAATTATCCAATTAGATTGGATAATAAAATCGCAGCATTAGTTGGAGTAGTATCAAGCGTTGATGCCAGACCAACGGCTCAGTCTTATGATGTTCTAGAGGACCTCGTTGCGCAAGCTCAAGTCCACTATAAAAAATTGAATAAAGTATTAACTAATGATTTATACAAATTCAATAATATGGTAAGCGAAGCTGCAGTGCCAGCCGTGATGATCATTCCTTCTGAAATGAGTATAGAAAAATAAATACTGATTAAATACAATAATATAAAAGGCCTCCCGTAAATTAATGGGAGGCCTTTTTTTATGAAATTAGAACAATGAATCCAATTCTTTGGAAACCAGATAAAGATCAAATAAAAAATTCTCAAATGGAGGCTTTTCGCCTTCAAGTAAATTCTCGCTTTGATATTAATCTAAAAGATTATCATCAACTTTATGATTGGTCAATAAATCATGTTTCAGATTTTTGGAAAGCCACTTGGGATTATATGTCCATAGAATATTCGAATGATTATTCTGAAGTTGTTGATGATGAAGAAAAAATGCCCGGTGCAAAATGGTTTTCGGATGCTCGCATGAACTATGCAGAAAACTTATTAAGAATTCGATCTGAGAAACCGGCTATATATTTCAAAAATGAAAATAATTCAGATAAAGTTTTATCATATAAAGAAATATTTGATTCGGTTGAAAAACTATCCTCTGCCCTACGAAAATTAGAGATTAAATCTGGTGACCGTATTGCTGGGTTTATGCCAAACATTCCTGAAACAATTATTGCTATGTTGGCAACTTCATCAATTGGTGCCATATGGTCATCATCCTCACCTGACTTTGGCATTAAAGGTGTTCTTGATCGATTTATACAAATTGAACCCACAATTCTTTTTGCTGCAGATGGCTATTATTATAATGGTAAAAAATATGATCTAACAAAAAAGATCAATGAAATAGCAGACCAATTACCATCACTAAGAAAAGTGGTTATTATACCTTATGTAGATGGTGATTATGATATATCACTAATTAGTAAGGGGATATCTTGGAAAGACTTTGTTAAGGAAAAACCCACTCCTATTATTTTTGATCAACTTCCATTTGAACACCCTCTATATATAATGTATTCAAGTGGAACAACTGGACTACCTAAGTCTATTGTACATGGAGCAGGTGGAACACTAATCCAACACCTAAAAGAATTACGACTACATAGTAATATATCTATGAATGACACTGTCTTTTATTTTACTACTTGCGGTTGGATGATGTGGAATTGGCTTGTAAGTAATCTCGCAATCGGAGCTTCTATCGTACTTTATGATGGAAATCCATTTTACCCTAATCCAAATACAATGTGGGATATGGTTGATGAATTTCAAATAACTCATTTTGGTACTAGTGCCAAATTTATTGATGCTTGTAAGCAAGAAGGATTATCCCCAATAAATACTCATTCATTAGATTCACTTAAAACGATTTTTTCAACAGGGTCACCGCTAATTGAAGAAAGTTATGATTACATTTATAATGATTTTAAAAAAAATCTTCAACTTTCATCGATTTCCGGCGGTACAGATATTATTTCATGTTTTGCTGGAGGTAATCCAACCCTACCCGTTCATCGTGGAGAAATACAATGTCGAGGATTGGGAATGGCAGTCAAATCTTTTAATCAAAATGGCTTATCTCTAAAAAATAAAAAAGGTGAATTAGTATGTACAAAACCATTCCCATCAATGCCAATTTATTTTTGGAATGATAAGAATGGTAAAAAATACCATGAAGCCTATTTTGATAAATATCCAGGGGTATGGAATCATGGCGATTTTATATTAATTAATGACCATGGAGGTGTCCAAATTTTTGGGCGAAGCGATGCAACTCTAAACCCAGGTGGGATTAGAATTGGTACTGCAGAAATTTATCGCATTGTTGAACAAATTGATGAAGTTGAAGATAGCGTGGTTATAGGGCAATTATGGAAAGGTGATGAAAGAGTAATTTTATTTTTAAAACTAAAAAGTCCTGGTTTAATCAATTCAAAACTTGTAGAAAAAATTAATAGTTCTATTCGAGCTGATTGCTCGCCACGACATGTTCCACACATTATCCTAGAAACAGAAGATATTCCTTACACTATTAATGGTAAGAAGGTTGAGATCGCAGTAAAAAGAATCATTGATGGTGAACAAATAACAAACAAGGATGCACTATCAAACCCAGAATCCTTAAAACTATTTGAAAATATTCCGGAGCTTCAATAATGGATACACTGAGCCATGCACTTTGGGGAAGAGGTTTATTTGGCTATAGAGGATTTGCGCGATTATCATTTTTTTTTGGTGCGATGCCAGACCTTTTTTCATTCGGGATTCTTATGGTAGTTCGATTGGTTTCTGGTGACTATTCAAATATGATTGGAGGTGGACCTCCACCTCTAGATTCAATCCCATGGTGGGTATATATTAATTATGATATATCTCATAGCTTTGTTAGTGCCTTCTTGTGCATTACAATTGTGCAGAGGTATAATAAAGATATCGCTTTTGCTATGTGGGCATGGCCATTTCATATATTACTGGATTTTCCTTTTCATAGTAAGGCATATTTCCCTACAAAATTGCTTTGGCCAATTACAGACTTTTCATTTGATGGGATTCCTTGGTCAAGGCCAGAGATTTGGTTTCCAAATCTAGCTGGAATTATAATTTTATTTATTTACAGAAAATATAATAAACAGAAAAAAGGTTGAATTAACATAATTGCTTATCAATTGAATCATAAGCAAGTTCAACGCGATCAATCTTTCCAGTATCTAAATTATAAATATCACATTCAGAAAATGGTTTGGCATAGACATGCAGGCTTATGGCATCTTCATCAAAAATATTTTCCACAGAGTGAATTTCAGCAGGTCCATCTAAAAAGCCAGCATCACCTTTTATTTGATTGACTATACTTAAAAATAAAGGATCAATTGATTCTAATTTATAATTACAAATATTAAGTGATCCGAGCTCCACTCGCATCCAACATTTTTCACCTTCATGTCCATGAATTGGCGCTATTTGCTCAGGATGCCAACAGACAATTAATATTTCAAAATCCTTATCCTTATAAACAAGGTTTCGCGCATACTTATTATCTTTAAAATGCAAATAATCATTTAACTCCTTATCAGGAAGTTTATACTCATTTAAAAATTCAGTAACTAACGGTATTGGATAATCCTCTAGGGCATATTTTTTTAATTGACTAATCAAATCATTCATTATTTATAACCTTTTTTAATCCAATTGTTAATACAGGTATAACAAAGATAATCCAATAGCCCCATGTAATGAAACCATATCCTTTTGCGATAAGGCTAATTAGTCCAACTGCATTCGCAATAAAAATAGATATAATTAATAACCCAATACCAATTAGTGCTCGCCATTTATCATCTAAATTTCTATTTACGGAAATTATTCTTTCGTTGAACCCGTGTATCATGCTCACTCCAGTTTCTATAAATGTCCCAAATAAAACGACTTGAAAAATTAGTTTAAAAGAACTCCATTCAATTTTATCTAAAATAAGATTTACTGGCACAGCTTCTGATATAATATGTGGATACTGACTCAACATAGCTAAAAACAAAATTAATGCCGGAATCATACCAATTATCCCCGCCAAAACACCAGAAATAATCGCTTCTTTTCGTGTATCTAAATGACGAACACAAAATAATATAGCTGGAGCCAATCCAATATTGTAAGCTGCATATTTTATTCCACCCACCACTAAACTAGGTCCTTCAGATTGTAAAGAAAAATTTGCCGTTATCTCACTGCTAAACATTTTAAAAACAACGATGAACATTGTAATAAATGCAGCATAAAGGATTATGGACCATATGGATAAGACTTGTTCTACGAGCTGAGTTCCATAAAAAACAATCAATCCAACCAATGCCATCATAATCATTACACCTACAATTTCTTCAACGTCAAAAATCTCACTAAAAATTTCTCCGGAAGCAGACCCCATTACAGATACAACTAAGACTAATCCTATCAAATAAAGATATTCATAAGCTACCCAGCCTTTACCCAAAATACTTTTTAGAAATGATCGGTATTCATAGTGGCCACCCATTCTAGAAACTTCAAAACAAACGGCTAATACAACGCTCCAAATAATAGTGGCTATAGCCATATTGACTAATCCATATATAGGTCCTGCGCTAAGAAAGAATTCTACTAATTCTCGACCTGTTCCATATCCTCCACCTATGATAAGACTTTGAAAAATAAAACCGGGCAACAAGTACTTGTTAAATAGTGATAGATTCATATGGATAAATTTTCTTTAATAAATTTTACGATATCTTTTACGCCATCTGTCAATGGTAAAACAACTGGAACTTCTAATAGACTACCATATTTATTTTTGAATTTATTCAGATCATCTTTAGTAGCACCCTCTTCATTTAACCCTATACCAATAACATTAGCTCCAAATGATTCAATCAATTTTATTTCATCAATTAAATCTGGGAGTTCATATTCAAATTCTTCAAGGTCAACAAAATATTTTCTACCAATTGGATGAACAATAATCACACTTTTTGCATTTCCTGATAAAATAAATTCTGAACCTCCAGGCCCTGATGGATTACGCATTGACGATTGTCCTTCTAATAAAATCAAATCAGGATTAGATTGATCAACGCATTCTAAAATGACTCTTTCAAGTTCACCACTAACAAAATCATTAGGAGTCGCATCAAAAATAAATCCATGTTTATATCCCTGCATCCAACCTGTTTGACCGGTATAGATTAATTCAGTTTTAATTCCTTTATTATTACAGTTTTCAAATATTAATCTAGCAGTTGTTCGTTTACCAACAGCACAATCGGTTCCAAGGACTGCAATAATTGGCACATTTATATCTAAAATTTTACCAGACCAAAAATGCAGATTTGATACAGGTCGAGGCTTTCTAATATCAATCAATTCGATATTATATTTTTCAGCGGATGCTATAAACTCAGTGTCATCACTTAAGTAATGGTGAAGCCCTGAAACGATTGAAAGCTTAAATTTTGTAGCTTCAATTAATTCATTTCTACACTCTGTTGGTAATATACCACCAGGGAATGCTACTCCAACAATGCAACACTCAACTTGTACATCTGAGGCATCAATAAATTCAGCTATAGATTTATACACTGGAACATCAATTTTATTTCCATCTAGAACTTCACCAGCATCTTTGCCATAATGAATAGAATCAATTACGGCTAAAACATTATATCTTTCTGTACCTCGAAGTAATCCATGTGCAGTTTTTGCAAAATTCTCTGCTAGTAGGTTATGTGTAAAAACAATTGCGTTTTGCATATTAGGCTAGAGCTTTATTATTAAGATCAACACCAAGCCCAGGCTTCATTGTTGGCATTAATTTTCCACTAATTAATTTAAATCCCCCTGATACAATATCTTTCGCTAAATCAAAACTACCATCAAGGTCTAAGTATTTTGTCGAGGGAGAAGACAACGCAATATGTATGGCAGCAGAAATACTAACAATGCTTTCATCCATGCACCCCCACATTAAATCAATACCATTTTTATTGGCAGTTTCCGCAATTTTTTTTGCTGAAGATAAACCACCACACTTCATCAGTTTTATATTATATATTCCAAAATAATGTGGGCTTTTTGATAGCCGGAGCGCATCATCTGGGCCATGTAAACTTTCATCTGCAGCGCATTTATCTCTAATTAATTTAGGTAGATCCTTCATCTGACTATCAAGTTCTCTAGGAAACGGTTGTTCAATTAATTCAATATTATGTTTTTCTGTATTTTCAATAAATTTTATGAGGTCTTCCTTGTTGTATCCTTGGTTAGCATCAACTCGGATTCCCACAGTCTTGCCCACACTTTCTCTTATCTTATGTATTAATTCAATATCGTGATCAACATTACTTCCAGTTTTGACTTTTAATAAATGGAATCCTTTTGCAACATACTCTTCTGCCTCTATTGATGATTCTTCTATTGATTTTATTCCCATTGTAACTGAAGTATGTAACCCCTCATGACATCGTCCAAAAATTTTAAATAAAGGCACATTTTTAATTTTACTATATGCATCAAAAAGAGCTAT
>CAYRYZ010000014.1:0-6045 GCA_964428745.1 uncultured bacterium
AATGGGGCCGTAGCTCAGTTGGGAGAGCGCTTGAATGGCATTCAAGAGGTCGTCAGTTCGATCCTGATCGGCTCCACAAGCCAAAAAATAGCCTTTTATATTTATATTCATTCAATTTGGAAGCAATAAAATTAGGAAATAAATTACAGTATGTGATTTGTAATGAATTTTGTCGATTAGATTTATTTTCAGATTTAATACTGTAGAGTTCATTTTCTCAAATCTTAATAGAACAATCAATAAAAAGGAAATAATAAAGATGAATGTATATGTCGGAAACCTTAGCTATGATCTTTCAGAAGATGATTTAAAGCAGGCGTTTGAAGAATTTGGCGAAGTGACATCAGCAAAGATCATATCTGACCGTTATAGCGGTCGTTCAAAAGGTTTTGGTTTTGTTGAGATGACTTCAGATGACGAAGGAAAAGCAGCAATTGAAGCACTTTCTGGAAAAGAACTTTCAGGTCGAACTCTGGTCGTCAATGAAGCACGACCAAAGACTCAGTAGCTAACAACTTATTTTAATAGGTCATTCATATTTTGATTGGCCTATTAAAATAAATTACTTCGTTAATAATTAATTAGGTTTTAACTGAACTATGACTGATAAAACCCTACCATCAACTCCCCCCGCAGAAGAACATGAATTTAGCTCGCGTAATGTTAGAAGTAATATTGCCCCTATTTTTCATATTCTTCAAAGTGAACAGCTGATACTACAACGTACAGATCAAAAAGCATTTACTTTAATGTCAATATTGGGTGTATTTATGGTGTTTTTTATTGTGCATTTTCCAAAAATTGAGATTACTTATTTAAGTGGTATCATGGTATTTGTTTATTTTATCACTGCGGCATCAGGTTTGATTAATTTGATGCTTGTGATCGTACCTCGAATACGAGATGATATGGGTCACGAAGATTTACCTGAGATCAATGCAACTTTTTTTGGTGGAATTATCCAGTTCATGAACCCAGTTGAGTATGCTGATTATTTAGCTGAAATGACTGAGGAAAATGAAGATACCTTTAAGATGTTTGCTGCGCAGGTCTATGCATTAGGGCATATTAATGCTTATAAAAATAAACATATGAGAACAGCGATACTCTTTTTTGGCTCTGCTATTATGAGTGAGCTTATTATTATTATGTCAATGGCATGGACACTTACTTGGACTCAGCTTACTAACTAAAACATTTAATATATATTCTAACCAATTATGGAAGAAAAGAATATTATTTACTCTACGAATGTTCATTTTAATCAAACTTCGACTCTGCCTCCAGAGTCTACAACATCCAATAAACAAGACTTTCGAATACATTTAGTTCGACTTAAAGGAGGAAAAGTAGTTACTGTTCTCCGAGGGTACAAAGGGAATATGAAGTTGCTTAAAAGCCTTGGGAGTCATTTAAAAAAACAGTGTTCTGTCGGCGGAACTACTAAAAATGGAGAAATAATTATTCAAGGTGATTTTTGTGATAAGGTATTAAAATTATTATTAGAGAAAGGTCATCGCGCTAAACTTGCTGGAGGTTAGTTTATAGCGTATTAAATTGATTATTATGGATAAAATAAAATATATATTGTTTACTGCATTCATTTTTGTTTCTTGTAGTGAGCCAGTGTCCATAGAAAATAAAGTAACAATGTTAGTTACTACGAATGTTCGTGGACAACTTGATCCATGCGGATGAAAGGCTAATCCATTAGGCGGTCTGCCTAGAAGATATACTTACATCGATCAAGTCAAAGAAAGTGGCATAGATCCCATCTTATTAGATGCAGGAGATGCTTTATTTGAAAATTATTATTTATTAAATGAAAAGCTTCCATCTGCAAAACTTCGAGCTAAAACGGTTCTAGAGTCTACAGCTAAAATGGGAGATTATTTTTACAATGTTGGTCAATATGATTTTGCTGCTGGTTATAACTTTATTAAACAGCTTGAAAATTCAAATGATATCAAATTTCTTTCATCAAATCTTTATATTAAGGATACTAATGAGCTGGCATTTATTGACCATCAGATTATTCAAAGAGATGGTGTGACAATTGGGATATTTGGAGTTATAACTGATATCCCACAAATGGTCAAAGAAGAAGTTGACATAAAAGATGCAATTACAATTGCTAAGAATAAAATTAATGAATTAAGACCTCAAGTTGACATTCTTGTTATGCTATTAAATGCTTCAAAACCACAAGCAGCATATAAAGCTATATCAGACTTTGATGCTGTTGATTATGTTTTTTCAAGCCGTGAAACTAGCAGAACTAGACCAGAGCGCACACAGGAAGAAGGAAAGCCGTTGCAGTATTGTATGGGAATCCAAGGTAAATATATTGGAAGAGTGGATATATCTTTAGCTGATAAATCAAAGCCAATTACTGATGTTACTAGTAGAATGATGACAGTCACTCTTTTCGAAGATCGTTTAAACAGTTTACAAAAGAAGGATCCTGGAAAACCTTTAGAAGAAATTTATAAAAATAATCGTAGTGTTTTAAATATGGTAGAGAAATTCAAGAGTGGTGTCTCGGAATCTAAAAGTGACATGCAAGGTGCATCTAATAAATCTTATTATAGTTTAATCCCTTTAAGTGGAAAGGTACATAGTGAAAAGAAAATATTGGATATTGTAGATCAAGTATTAAAGACTTGCGAAGAATTAGATAAGCAGAACTCTATCAAAACTTAGATATTAAAATTATTTTTGGACATCCATTGATCTTGAACAAATTTTCCCAAATAATTTCTTATACCATCCGCAAAAATACATAGGCATTTTTGATCTGATTTGAGATCTTTTGCAGCTTCTAATGCAGCCCAAAGTACAGTACCGCTAGATCCACCGCAAAGTATTCCTTCATCTTTAATCAGTTTTCGTGCCATTGTAAATGAATTTTGATCATTGACCTTAATATATCTATCAACTAAGGTATTATCTAAAACATCTGGAAAGAAATCATATCCAATGCCTTCAACTTTGTAAGGGTAAATTTCATCGCCGCCACCTAGGATGGACCCATAGGGATCTGCTCCAATGATTTGGATTTTTGGATTATTGCTTTTTAGTTTTTTTGCTACTCCAGTAATTGTTCCACCCGTACCAACGCCAATTACTACCATATCAAGGGTATTGCCAAAATCATCCCATATTTCTTGACCTGTTGATTCATTGTGGGCATCTGGATTATCAGGGTTGGCATATTGGTTTAAAATATGTGATTTTGGTGTATCTTTTTGAAGTTTCTTAGCTATATGAAATAATCCATCGGCATCATCATGTCCAGCTTCAGTAGGCGTACGAATTATTTCAGCACCTAAAGCTCTTAGCGTAACTTCTTTTTCCATGCTCATCTTCTCGGGCATCACAATTATCATTTTATAGCCTTTCACTGCAGCAGCCAGGGCGAGTCCAATTCCTGTATTGCCGGAAGTAGGCTCGATGAGTGTATCTCCAGGTTTGATTTGACCAGAATTTTCAGCGTTCTCAATCATTCTAATAGCGATTCGATCTTTTACAGAACCGCCGGCGTTTAAAAATTCACACTTTCCAAAAATTTCACATTTCAATTCTTTTTTAAATGATGAAAGTTTAACTATTGGTGTATTGCCAATGGTGTCTAATATATTATTATAAATCATTCTATATTTTTCTTTTTAATTTTCTTAAGAGTATACGTTATGAAATTACAGAAAATATTGGAGTTATATTAATTGTGAAAAAAATATTAATTATCTCAGCAACAAATGATAAAAATTTAGTTTTAGCAAAGGAATTAGATAATATTATTTCCAAAATGAATGTTCAAACTGGATTATTATGTATACAAGATCTCGATTTACCATTATTTGATTTTGAAAAGGTTGTGAATGAAGATACTATTAATGATTTAATTGATAAATTACAACAATCATCTGGATTTATAATATGTGCCCCTGAATATAATGGAGGCGTTCCACCAGTTCTTTCTAACGCGATTACTTGGATATCTGTTAAATCAAAGCACTGGAGAGATGCATTTAATGGAAAATTTGCATTAATTGGAACTCATAGCGGTGGAGATGGAAATAGATTTATAACCGCTTTTAAGAGTCAATTGGAATATATGGGGACAAATGTATTGGCTCGAACAATTGTAGTTTCTAATGACAATACTCTTGATAAAAAATCTGCAACAAAAATTATAAAAAGTTTTGTTGATATAATTTGAATTTATTAGGGGGGGGCTAAGCCCCCCCCTAACCAACTATTAGCTAATCTTTATTTTTTTAGATTCTGATTTAATTTCTTTAGCTTTAGGTATATTCACAGTTAATAGTCCATTTTTGAATTGAGCATTAATTTTATCTACAATTGCATTTTCTGGTAGATTAAATCTTCGATTAGATGAACCACTATTTCTTTCACGAATTCGATACAATGGATCATTTGGTTCTATATTTATTTTAGTATTTGCATTGATTCTCAAAACACCATTTTCTTCAACCTTTATATTTAGATTCTTTTTATCGAAACCAGGTAACTCAGCTGTTAATACAAACTCTTCTTCATTTTCAATAATATCTACCGATGGTGGATTATTTCTGATTTTATTGTTATTATTCCAACCATCATTAAATATCCTATCTAACATATGATCAAAATCCCTATTAATTGTATTAATGGGTGTCCATTTAATTAAAGTCATTTTAGACTCCTTTCTTATTATTAAATATTTTCATCTTAATATTCTTCAATTTTTGTGCCATTTCAAAATTATTGTAATTTTATCATACACGAATGCCATAATGACATATCACTATGTATAAATGGCGTATCATGATAATGATTTATTATTAATATGTTTGTAGCTCAATGTTTTAGTTATTGAGTAATTTTATTTACTTAAAATCAATTATAATAAATTAATATGATGCCAAAACTTGCAATTCATGGTGGAAACCCTGTTAGGACCAAACCTTTCCCTAAGTGGCCAAGACCCACTTCAGAGGTGATGGATTCTCTTATAGGAACGGTCGAAAATGAAAATTGGGGAGTTGGTAGTGAAGTAATTAATAAGTTTGAAGAAAAGTTTGCCCATTTTCAAAATGCAAACTATTGTATTAGTACTAGCTCTGGAACAACAGCCCTCTGGGTTGCATTAAAGTCAGCAGGTGTAAAAGCTGGTGATGAAGTTATTGTACCTCCATATTCGTTTGTAGCAACTGTATCAGCAGTGCTTATGGCAAATGCTGTTCCAGTATTCGTAGATATTGACCCTAATACATTTAATATAGATTCTAATAAGATCGAACAAGCAATAACTAATAAAACTAAAGTTATTATGCCTGTTCACATTAGTGGAAACCCAGCTGAGATGGACAAAATAATTAAAATATCTAGAAAATATGGTATTCAAGTTATTGAAGATGCTGCTCAAGCTCATGGTGCAGAGTGGAATAACACAAAAGTAGGTGCACTTGGCTTGGGTGGAATTTTCAGTTTTCAAACCTCAAAGAATATGTCAGCGGGTGAAGGGGGAGCGATCATTTCAAATGATAAAGAATTCATCGATAAATGTTTTTCATATCATAATTGTGGAAGAACTGCTGATGGCCAGTTTTATGATCATCAGCTACTTGGAGGAAATTTTAGATTAAATGCAATCGCAACAAGTATGCTCATACCTCAGATAGAATCACTTACAAATGACATGGATCTTCGTGATAAAAACAGGACTATTTTGGATAAAAAACTAAGCCAAATTGATGGGTTATCAATTAATAATGCCTATAAAAAAACCACACGTCAATCAAATCATTTATATTTGCTGCGATATGATTCAAATAAATTTAACGGAGTAACAAGAGAAAAATTCTTTTCTGCAATGCAGGCTGAAGGTGTTTATACATATGCTGGCTATAAGCCATTATATCGAGAAGAGATTTTTATAAGTAACTCAGATGAGTGCCCATGGTTGAAGGATTATGATTATAATAATCTCCAAATGAAAAATACAGAAAAATTAGCTGATTTTGAATCAGTTTGGCTTAA
>CAYRYZ010000014.1:6145-8079 GCA_964428745.1 uncultured bacterium
CAAGGATTAAACTTGAAATGGCTAAAACTAAATCCGTATTTTGATATAGAGATTTAACTATGGAACAACAGATTGTTGTAACTAACCGCAAAGCTTTTCATGAGTATCATATTTTAGATAAATATGAAGCAGGTATGGAATTATTAGGTAGCGAAGTTAAAAGCCTTAGAGAGGGGAATGCCAATCTAAGAGAAGCATATGTGATAATTAGAAAAGGTCAGGCATGGATTAGTGGTATCCATATTAAACCATATTCGCATACTGGATTTGATGGACATGAGCCAGTTAGAAATAGAAAATTATTACTGCATAACAGAGAAATTAATAAAATCAAAGCTATGCTTGATCAAAAGGGCTTAACTGCGATACCATTAAAAATCTATTTTAATAATAAAGGATTGGCAAAGTTAGAATTAGCATTAGCTAAAGGTAAAAAAATATATGATAAGAAAAATGCTCTTAAAGAACGTGATATTAAACGTGAGTCACAAAGAGAACTAAGTGATAGACAAAGATGAAATTTGATTCAATAGATAATCAGTGGAAACTTATAAGTCGTGGAGTTGAAGAAATTATTCCTGAGGAAGAACTAAGAAGAAAATTAGAATACTCACAAAAAAAGGGAAAACCGCTAAATGTTAAATTAGGTTGTGACCCAAGCAGACCTGATTTACATGTAGGTCATAGTGTCGTTCTTAGAAAATTAAATCATTTTCAAGAACTAGGGCATCAAGCTACTCTTGTTATTGGTGATTTTACCGCCATGATAGGAGATCCATCTGGTAGAAATAAAACGAGACCTCAACTAACTCTAGAGGAGGCCAGGGAGAACGCTAAGTCCTATATTGACCAAGCCTCAAAGATCCTTGATATAGATAAACTTAAAATTGTATATAATTCAGATTGGCTTAATACTATGAATTTTAGTGATGTTGTTCGACTGGCTAGCCATTATACGGTCGCAAGAATGTTGGAGCGCGATGATTTTACCAAAAGATATCAAGCAGAAACCCCTATTTCTATTCACGAATTTATGTATCCATTAGCCCAAGCTATGGATTCTGTAGAATTAAAGTCAGATGTAGAGCTTGGAGGTACAGATCAGAAATTTAATTTGTTGGTTGGACGGGATTTGCAACGAGAATATGATCAAGCTCCCCAAGTGATCATTACAATGCCTTTATTAGAAGGGACTGATGGTACTGACAAAATGTCTAAATCATATGGTAATGATATTGGTTTTACAGATACTCCTGAGGATATGTATGGAAAGTCTATGTCAATTCCTGATAAGTTGATAAAAAAATATTTTATCTTAGCAGCTGATGCTAATGATCAAACACTTATAAAAGTTGAGAATGAGTTAAGCGATTCGACAATCAATCCTCGTGATGTAAAACGTGCATTAGGTCGTGAAATAGTTACACTCTACTATGGTAAAGATAAAGCATTTGAAGCAGAAAAGCATTTTGAACGGGTTATTGTAAATAAAAGTGAACCTGAAGAGATTGAAGAGCTCACATTAAAATCTAGTAAATCATTGATAGATATAATATCAACTGCTGGCTTAACTAAAAGTAAAGGAGAAGCTCGCCGAATGGTTAATCAAGGTGCTGTCCGAATAGATGGTGAGAAGGTAACCGATATTAATTTAATAGTAGATAAAGGTTCTAATATTGTTATCAAAGTAGGAAAAAGAAGATTTATAAAAATAAAATGAAAAAACTGTTTATTTTGTCGATATTATCGACAATATTTCTTATTACTTGTTCAAAAAAGCCTAAAATACCAAAGTTAGTTGTTTTTATTGTTATTGATCAAAGTACTCCTTCGATAATTAATAAATATAAGCATCTATTTATTGGCGGCTATAGTTGGCTTATTGAACATGGTATTCAATTCCAAAATGCTTTTCATGACCATGGGATGACTAC
>CAYRYZ010000014.1:8179-14950 GCA_964428745.1 uncultured bacterium
CAATTAGATAACCATTTACGTTTAGATAAATATTTGGGTGATTTTATTAATAGTCAAGAGGATAAAATTGGTGAAGGAAATATCTTATATATTTTATCTAGCGATCATGGAGTACTAGATTTGCCAGAATATTTATCTGAACAAGGAATAGACTCTGGACGTATATCAAGAGCAGTACGGGATTCGATATTTAGTATAACAATGAAAAAGATTCGATCCCAGATTGGTAATGGGAAAATATATAGATATGAAAATTTCTTTTATTTTGATCATTCCATGAATGGTGCAGAAAGAAAAGTTGCTACAGAAATATTAAAAGAGGAATTAATTAATATCCCTGGGGTGGATTCTGTGGTTACTAAATATGAATTATTGAAAGATGGCAATGATAACATTAGTAGACGGCTAAAAAATATGGTTCATATTAATAAAAGCCCTGATATTTATTTAATATTGAAGAAATATTGGACATGGACATCAAAAAGGGGTACGAGCCATGGATCACCTTATGATTATGATACTCATATTCCCCTTATTTTTTCTGGAGGTAATAAAATAAGTAAAATACGGAGTGATTATATCAGATCAGTCGACATAGCTCCAACATTAGCTCGTATATTAGAAATTAATTACCCAAAAGATATTGATGGTAAACCGTTCTTAATTAAGTGATTTGATTAGAAAATATACTTTTCATCAATTTTGATATTTTTCCCAATAAATAAAACAAGTTACTTTCTTTTGTTATTGAACCTCGAAAAAAGGAGTTTTAGTGTCTGAAAATGTGAAAGAGTTTACCTCAGCAGATTTTGAAGCTGAGGTATTAAAGTCAGATTTACCTGTCCTTGTTGACTTTTGGGCAGAATGGTGTGGCCCTTGTAGAGCAATTGCTCCAGTGATAAAAGAAGTAGCAGAAGATTATCTAGGTAAAGTTAAAGTTGGGAAATTAAATGTAGATAATGATAATCAAGTTGCTAGTCAATATGGTGTCAGGAGTATTCCGGCACTTTTAATTTTCAAAGATGGAACAGTCGCTAACCAAATAGTTGGCGCTGTACCTAAAGCAAGAATAACTGAAATACTTGATTCAGTTATTTAAATATTATTAAAACAATTGAATGAATCGTAAAGTTATAATTATTGGTTCAGGCCCAGCAGGTCTTACAGCGGCATTATATACTGCCCGAGCTAATCTTAAGCCATTGGTTCTTGAAGGGGAGCAACCAGGAGGTCAATTGACCATTACAACAGATGTTGAAAATTACCCTGGATTTCCTAACGGAATAATGGGCCCGGAACTAATGGACCATTTTAGAGAGCAAGCGAAACGTTTTGGCGCAGAATGCCATTTTCAACATGTTACAAAAGTTGATTTTAAATCTAGCCCTTATACTGTATGGGTTGGAGATAAATCTTATAATGCTGATTCTGTAATTATTGCTACAGGTGCATCAGCTAAAATGCTGGGCCTTGATAGTGAGAAAGAACTTATGGGATATGGCGTTTCAGCATGTGCTACATGTGATGGATTTTTTTACAAAGATAAAAAAGTTCTGGTAGTAGGAGGAGGTGATTCTGCTATGGAAGAAGCAAATTATCTTACAAAATTTGCATCGGAAGTAGTTATTGTTCATAGGAGAGATGAATTTCGTGCCTCTAAAATTATGATAGATCGAGCTCTTAACAATTCTAAGATTTCAATCAGATGGAATAATACTATAGATGAAATTTTAGGTGATCGTGAAAACGGTGTTAATTCTGTTATGTTAAGGGATACTATTAGTGGTGAATTAAAAAAAGAAAGTTGTGATGGCGTCTTTATGGCGATAGGTCATAAGCCCAATACAGATTTACTTGATAATGTAATCGATACTGATGAATTTGGTTACATAATTACCAAGAATGGTAGTACTGCTACTAACTTAGATGGCGTTTTTGCATGTGGTGATGTTCAGGATAAAATCTATCGCCAGGCAGTTACTGCAGCCGGATCAGGTTGTATGTCTGCTATTGATGTTGAGCATTACCTAGAGAGTCTGAAAAAATAAATTAGCTTTTCGATGCATTCTTCTTTATAAGGAGAATAAATGAATCAATTAACAAATTTAATATATGAGTTAAAGGCCCTCAAGAAGGTCTATAAGGAACAAACCGTAATAAATATAAGTCGGCTACAATTTCATCGTGGTACGATTTATGGTATTGTAGGGCCGATAGGTAGTGGGAAATCTACTTTACTAAAAATACTGAGTGGATTACTTAAGGAGTCGAGTGGCAGTCTTAAATATGATAATAACCCTTTCGAAATGAATCTTTTTGGAAGAGTAAAGCCAAACTCTGATATAAAGTTAGTACAATTAGATGATAAAATTAAATTTTCCACCATTTCAAAATTATTTCAAAAAACACCCGCAGATTTAACTTTAAAAAAACATTTTAATAATCCTGCACGTACTTTAAAAAATATATCAAAGGGAGAGAAATCACTATTGAGTCTTTTATCAGCTTTTGAACTTGATCCACGCGTGTTACTTATTGATGATTATGGAATTTGTTTTAATGATGCACTTGAAAAAGAAATTTGTAAGAAAATTAAATCAATGAATAAAGAATTTGGCACAACAATAGTTCTTTCTGCCCCATCTGATACATATCTTAAAAAATTAGCATCAGTATTAATATATTTAGATAATGGACATATATCAAAAATTCGTTCGGGTTTATCTGCTAGATCTTCTAAGAATATTCAACAAAAAAATCAAAACTCTACAAAGCGTAGACGTAAATTTATTAAGAATAAACCTAAACGATAAACTGCTATTAATGTGAATAAAACAAGATATAAGAAAATAACTTCAGAGTTTAGTAATAAAACAATTTTAGTATTTGGAGATCTTATGCTAGATAAGTACCTCTGGGGTAGAACGGATAGAATCTCACCTGAAGCACCCGTCCCAATAGTAGACGTTAATCAAATTGATTATAGACCAGGCGGGGCTGCCAATGTTGCATTAAATCTTTCTACTTTAGGTTGCAAAGTTATTGTTGTAGGATTAATAGGCTCAGATCCTGATGGTGACAATTTATTGAAACAGTTAAATAAATATAATATTGATTGTAACAATATTATAATAAGTGATAGCCGTCATACTACCGTTAAAACTAGAATTATGTCGCAAGATCAGCAGGTTATAAGAGCAGATTATGAAATAAAGACTGACATATCAACAAAATCTACTAAAGAATTATCCAACGCTGTTAAATCAATAATAAATAATGTTGATGGATTGATATTGCAGGACTATAATAAAGGTATCCTCAATGCAAATAATATTTCAAGCATATTAGATATGGCTAATAATGAAGGTAAACGTATATATGTCGATCCAAAAAAGTCCAATTTTTCTTCTTTCAAAGATGTGAGATTATTTAAACCAAATTTGGTTGAGTTTTACGAAGGATTTGGATCTAATCAAGATCAAATTCAAAATGATGGTTTTCAATTGAAAAAAGAAATAAATACAGATATTATATTAATTACGCAAGGTGCGGCTGGCGTATCACTATTTGAAACTTCAAACTATCATCATATACCAACAAAGGCCAGAAAAGTCCATGATGTTTCTGGAGCTGGTGATACTGTAATATCAACTTTTGCTTTATCTGACCTTTGCGATGCTAACCCCAAAGAATCGGCTATATTAGCAAATTATGCAGCAGGAAGGGTTTGTGAAGAGGTTGGAGTTGTTCCGATAACACTTGATATGCTAAATGAAATTATTAAATATGATAATAATTGATTGAATAATTACATATTAAACGTTGCTTATGATTTGTAGGATTATTTTTTATTTATTTCTTTTTTCATTACCAAAAGCTCAGCCTGATCTAAAATTTCATCCTTTTGATTGGGTCCAGTATAGAAAAACCGGGGGAATTAATTCCATTTCGATTAGCGATAGATATGCGTTCCTTGGATCTGAAAATGGTGGTATTCTACGATTTAATTTATTTTCAGAACGATTTGAAGAACCTATTACTACTGCTCAAGGATTGAGAAGTAATTCTATTTCATCTGTGCATTATGCATCAAATGGATATCTTTGGGTTGGAACACCTTTAGGTGTTGAATATAGCAATAATTCTGAAGGAGATTGGAATTTTATTAATAAAAGAAATCTTAAAATCCCATTTAATGCAGTTATTGAACAGATTGGTGAATCTGATCAAGATATTTGGATTAGGGCAAATGGATCAGTATATCGATTAGATAGAATAACTGGAGTAGTCCTAGATATTATGCCTTTTCCTAATGAATCAGTTTCTTGGAGCTCACAAAATCGATATTTTGGGGATTATTCATCAATTTTAATGAAATATTCATTATTAGATGGATGGATCTCTGATTTAAGTTCATTAATCAATCCAAATGGTCGGCAAATTAATATTACCACAATGTTTATCACTAATTTAGGTGAAATTTGGATTGGTGCAGAAGATGGATATTTATTTAGAGGGAATAATACAATGCAAACATTAAGTCCTTTTCAATTCAGTTTAGCTGGGACTGATGTTCAACATATAGAAGGGACAAATTCTCTTTGGTTAGCAGGCCGAAAAGAAAACGGTTACAATGGAATTACGTATTTTGACCCATTATCTAAGGAAACTCAAATGTATCTTTTTGATGATATTATTAATATGGATAAGACTTCCATATTTTCAATAATTGAAATGAAAAATGAGATTTGGTTTGGCGGCGATGATGTGATATTAACATATAACAAAAAAGATAATTATTGGAAAACTGAAACTTATAATTTGACTAATCTATATAGTGAAATTACCACCCTTGTAGAGTTTGATGATAATGTTTGGTTGGGCACTACTCGAGGTTTATATGTAATGAATAAAAAAACCAAAAATCTCATTGATCATGAAATAATTAAATCATTTTCCAATATGTTAATTTTCGATTTATATATTCACGATAAGCTTGTTTTTATAGCTACAGAAGTAGGTCTTTTTATCTATGACAATAATAATAATAGAATTTATGAAGGAAAGAATTTTGGCTATAATGATAGTGAATTTATTTTTCCGATCAGGAGTACTGACTATACAGCATTGACATCTAATAAGAGAAATATCTTTGCAGCGAATCGATCTGGTGTTATTTCATTTAATTTTAGGACTCGAAAGTGGTCTAATGCAGTTGATGCAAGTATTTTTGGTGGATTACAGATAAAATCTATGGCATCAGATAAAGAAATAATTTTTGTTTCAACTATAAGTGGATTGATAAAATATGATATTAGAAAGAATTTAATGGATATATATAATTATCGCTTTATAGGCAAAGTGCACCACATGTATATTAAGGGAAGAAAACTTTGGCTTGGAACATCAGAAGGGCTTATTTCGTTTAGATTCAAATGAAACATTTAAGTAGAATAATTTTATTTACCTTATTTACTGGGATATTGATGTCGCAAAGGCAACCCAGTAATGATGCAGGCTCAGGAAATCTGCTCAAAGGAAAAAACTTAATCAGGCAGTATCAATTATCTGTATACACTGTTCCATCTACAGTATCTGATTCAATTCGCGTATTATCATATTTATCCATTCCTAACCATGTTTTACAGTATGTCAAATCATCCAATGGATTTAAGGCATCTTACGAGGCCACTATTTCAATTAAGAGTAAAAAAGGTGATTTAATAGGTCGAAAAAATTGGTCGAATAAGTTAATCACAAAAACATATTTAGAATCAACTTCAAAAGAAATATTTAATGTTCATTTCCATGAGTTTATTCTCCCTCAAGATGATGACTATATAATTTCTTCAGAACTGTTGGATCGTGATACCAACGATAGTGGTATCATTAATAAAAATTTGAAATTAAAAAAACATCAGGGTGATTTAGCTCTCTATTCACCTTTCTTATTGGATTATCTTGAAGGTAATTGGGGCCTCAATGATAATGAGATACCACTTTTTCGCAGAATTTTTGGAGAGCAACTTGTTCGAACTTCCGTTTTTGTCTCTGGGAAAGTTTCTCCTGGCCCCTACGAGGTTGAGTTAATAATCGCAAGTTCAAAAAGAAAGGAATTATGGAAAAAAACATTCCAATCAGTTGCTGATAGAAACTATTTTCAGGAAAGATTTGTTATTCCTGATGAAATTTCCCAGCAAGGCTTAAGAAAAAAAATAAATATTGTTCTAAAACAAGGTAATAATCACAAAAAGGAATCAGTAATTTTATCTATTTCTCGATTAGGAATATCTTCATCAATAGGAAATATATCTCAAGCTATTCAAAATATGAGATATATACTTGAGGATGATGAATGGAAAAGATTGAAGAAAGCTAATTCTGATGAGCAAGAGAATTTGTTTCTAGAGTACTGGACAGGCCGAGATCCTACCCCGGAAACAAAAGATAATGAATTGATGGATGAATATTTTTCTAGGATTAACTATTCTAATGCTAATTTTAAAACTTATACTGATGGATGGAAATCAGATATGGGGATGATATATATACTTTTTGGTCCCCCTGATGATTTAGAGGTATATAGTGATCCACTCACTAGATTATATCAGCAACGATGGCACTATTATCGAATCAATAAATTTTTTGATTTCGTTGATGAAAATGGATTCGGTGACTATAGACTTACCACACCATTCTTTCGTGCACGAAGCTGGTAGAAATTATAATTAAATAAACAAATAATTTTTTCAGTCATAAATTTATATTATA
>CAYRYZ010000014.1:15050-26602 GCA_964428745.1 uncultured bacterium
ATTATATATTATTTTAATAGACAAAAATGATTGAAAGATTCTCATATAGTAGCTTGGAGTCTTATAAAAAATGTCCAACACAATTCAAGCTTCGTTATTTAGATAAGATCCGTAAAAAAGATGCAGGCATTGAAGCATTTGTTGGTAATAGGGTACATGAAACACTAGAATTCTTATACAATGAAAAATTATCTGGACGTATACCATTCTATGATGGTCTTATTGAAAACTTCCATGAAAATTGGAAACGAAATTGGCATGAAAGGATTGTAATAGTTCGCAAGGAATTAGGATATGGTAAACCTAATTGGGTTAGGTCTTTGGCTGGCCCCTGGAAAGTAGCCAGAGAAAAAAAAACGGTTAAAGAATTTTTCAGATTAGGTGAAAGATGTATTGCTGGATTTTACAGAAAATTTGATCCTTTTGATCAGCCGGTAATTGGTACTGAAGTGGAATTTATTTTTTCAATTGATAAAAACAATGATTATCAAATGAAAGGTATTGCGGATCGTATTGATCATGACGGAAATGGAAATTATATAATACATGATTATAAAACTGGTAAAAGAATACTATCTCAATCAGATGCTGATAAAGATGGACAATTAGCAACTTACCAAATTGCTCTTTCTCAAAAGTATAATAATATTGAATCTGTAGAATTGAAGTGGCATTATCTTCAGCATAATAAAATTGTTAGTTCTATAAGGAGCGATAGCGAAATTAATCAGTTAAAAAAAAGTATTAAATTGAAAATTGATATAATTAGAGATCATATCAATAAAGATGTTGAATTTGGACCTAAAGAAAGTATTTTATGCAATTGGTGTTATTATTGGAAAGAATGTCCAGCAAAATCAACAAATAATGATATATTGTAGATTAATATGAAATTGAATAATAAAGAAATAGATGATTTAAAAAATCATTTTAAAGATGAAAAAAATAGAGATAATTCTGAATTAGAACTTTTTTATAAAAAATTAGAAGAATATAATAAAATCACACTATATGTTGATGGCGCAGCAGATCTTCATTCAAAGACTGCAGGTATTGGAGGTGTTATCTATAATTCAGATGAGGAGATCTTTTCTTTTTCTGAATATCTACACGATTCAACAAACAATGAAGCGGAGTATGGAGCTCTAATTGCTGGTTTGAAGTATCTAATAAAATTAAATCTATTAAACCCCACAATATATTCAGATAGCGAGCTAATCGTGAAACAGGTAAATGGTGAATATCGTGTAAAGAATGATAGAATGATAACTTTATATAATGAAGTTATTAATTTGCTTTCCAATTTTAAAAGTTGGTCATTAATACATGTTTTACGAGATAAAAATATAGTTGCTGATAAGCTGGCAAATGAAGGAAGGAAAAAAGTTAACATTTAGATATATAAATTAATGAATCTCTAATGTTTTTTATTCTAAACTCTAATCTGATAATCTGGGAATAAATTATAAATTCATCCCTAAAAAATTATGTCGATAAAAAGTTACTTTACTAACCCACTTAATTGGGTATCTGGTGATATTGCTATTGATCTAGGTACAGCTAATACTCTTGTATATATTAAGGGTAAGGGAGTAATGATTAACGAACCTTCAATCGTTGCCAAATCAGTTCATGATGACAAAATTATCGCAGTAGGATATGAAGCTAAATCCATGGTTGGAAGAACTCATCGTGAGATTGAGACTGTACGACCCTTACGTGATGGTGTAATTGCAGATTTCAATATGACAGATGGTCTTTTACAGGGCTTTATTAATAAGATAAATATGAATCGTTTAGCTAGGCCTAGAATGGTGATTTGTGTTCCTTCAGGAGTAACTGAAGTAGAAAGAAGGGCTGTTAGAGATTCAGGTGAACGAGCTAATGCTCGAGAAGTTTATTTAATTGAGGAGCCAGTTGCAGCAGCTATTGGAATTGGCCTTGATATATCAAAAGCTGTCGGGAATATAATTATAGATATTGGAGGGGGGACTACAGAGATAGCAGTAATAGCCCTTAATGGCGTTGTAACAAAGGAAGCTATTCGTGTAGCTGGTGACGAAATGGATCAGGCAGTTATTCAGTGGTTTAGAAATGAACATAAACTTGAAGTTGGTAATACCACAGCGGAATCAATTAAAAAATCAGTAGGATCGGCAATGAGGGTAAAAAGTGAAATGATAGCTGTAAAAGGGCGTGACCTAGTATCTGGAATTCCAAAAACTATTGAAGTATCATCTGATGAGATTCGTCAAGCACTAAAAGACCCTATTAATGCAATTGTCGAAGCAGTGAAAAGAGCACTCGAAAGAACTCCACCTGAGTTATCTGCAGATATTTTAGATCAAGGTATTATTATGACTGGAGGCGGGAGTATGCTAAAAGGTATAGATCAATTAATAAGAGAGCGTACTAATGTACCAGTAAATATTGCTGAAGACCCTCTGTTATCGGTTGTTAAAGGTACTGGTAAAGTGCTCGAAGATGTAAAAAAATATGAGTCTGTCCTGATATAATTTTTAATGAGATCTTTTTATTTAACACTTCTAAAATATAAAGATCATCTTTTATTTTTTCTAGCTGTCTCACTTTCATTAGTTTTTCTTCTTAGGAATGAGTCTCCAGATATATATTTGATTAGAGGAAAATCGATCGATTTTTTTTCCTTTATTAATTCACCGCTTGCTTGGGTAAAAAATATGACCCAATTACAAAAAGAAACTGAGCTTCTTAGGGAAAAAAATATTCAATTGAGGCTTCAATTAGAATCTATGCTTGCAGCCTACGAAGAAAATAATTCACTTAAAGACTTATTGGATTATTCGCGTGAGAGTAGTTATGAATTATTACCAGCAAAAGTAATTAATATGGGTATATCTTCAAACATTTCTTCTATAACTTTGAATGTGGGTCAAAAAGATGGAGTAACTATAAACCAAGCAGTTTTAGTACCTAGTGGGGTAATTGGCAAAACATTAATTGTTGGAGAATCATCTACTTTAGTTCAATGTATTAATGATATTAATTATCGTCTTTCTGTCCGCATATACCCATCGAGTGCAACGGGTATTCTTAGACATTTAATTAATGATATTTATGAAATTAGGGAGTTGCAAAAAAATGCTCAAATTAATGTAGGAGATAAGGTTGTAACTTCAGGTTATAGCAAAATATATCCAGAAAATCTTCCTGTGGGAAAAGTTATTGAGATATTGGATGAAAGGGGCAGCTTTCAGAAAGTTGCACGAATTAAAATATCTCCAAAAATTAGTTCTATTTTAAATACATTTATCATTGTAGGTATTAGTTTTGATGAAAAATAATAATCTTCTATTTGCAACGATAGGTGTCCTTCTTTTTCAAATATTCATTGTTGATTTTCTTACAATTAATTTAATTCGACCAGACTTTTTACTAATATATGTTTTTTATATAGCTATTTTGTATGGACGGGTACTTGCCATTATAGTTGCATTTACCCTTGGGTTGCTTTCAGATTTATTTGGAGTAGGCTCTTATTTTGGTTTAGGATCATTAACATTATCAACAACTGCATATTTATCAGGTTTTCTATATAACAAATATGAACGTCTCTTACCTTATGTTTTTCATTCTATTTGGATAGGAATACTCCTTTTGCACTTTTACATAAATACATATTTTCGCTTTCAAACAATTTTTGTATCTGATATTGCAAATTTTGTTTTTATTTGGCTGACCTCATTTTCATATACCATGATTTTTCTCCTTATTATGCAATATTTTTATCCAATAAAACAAGCATCCCGTGTTAAGATCAACTAATACTATCAGAAAGTTTCAATATTGGTGTGCAATTATCTTCGTAATTTTTGTACATCTAATATTGTTTTATCGTTTTTTTCAGCTACAAGTATTAGAACATGATTTTTATAGTAAACAAGCTGAAAATAACCGTATTAGAGCTATATCTCTTCCAGCACCTAGAGGTCTTATTTTAGATAGAAACGATGAGATCATTGTTGATAATTATCCGACATATATTTTGTATGGAATTGATTTAGAAGTTCAAAATGAAGACCTTAATTATACTATAATCAATGAGACGACTGGGATTCCAATAGAAATTTTGAAAAAGAATTTCAGAAGCAATTTTAGAAATCGTTTCCTCCCAGCAAAACTGGCTAAAGACCTTACAATCATTCAATTAAGTAGGCTTGAAGAGGAAAAAAATAATTTGAGTGGAATCATTTATAAGCAGTTTCCAGAAAGAATTTTCAATCCAAAAATTAGAGCTTCTCATATATTAGGATATTTGAAAGAGATAGATAATGAAGTTTTGTCAAATATTAATCAAAAGAAAAATTATGAATTTGGTGACATGCTAGGATGGTCCGGTATCGAAAAAGAATATGAATCTATATTGTTGGGTAAAAAAGGAGTTTCATATTACCAAGTAGATGCATTTGGTAGGGAAGCAGGAAAAATTAATGATGAAAATAATATTTTACCTATCCCTGGTAATAATATCAAAACAACAATAGATATTTCATTGCAATCATTAGTTGAAATAGAATTAAAAAATAAAAAAGGTGTAGTTATTATTTCAAAACCTAAAACTGGGGAGATCTTATCTTACGTTAGTGCACCTGATTATGAACCTGATCTTTTTACAGGTTTAGTATCAAATCAACTTTGGCAAACAATTACGAGCGACTCGTCTCGTCCTCTTTTAAATAGAGCAACAAATGGACTATATCCTCCCGGGTCAATATATAAGATGGTGGTCGCTTTTGAAATACTTGAAAAAAAATTGTTTTCCAAGGAATGGTCAGTTAATTGCACAGGTGAGTATCAGTTTTATGATAGTGTGCATCGTTGCTGGTTAGAAGGAGGTCATGGGAGAATAAATCTTGAGCAAGCAATTGTTCAATCATGTGATGTGTATTTTTATGAGACTATCCAAAAAATTAAAATTGATGAACTTGCTAAGCAATCAAAAGTCTTTGGTTATGGAGTAAAGTCAAATATTGATTTACCATCAGAAATGAAGGGAAGAGTTCCAGATCGTGATTTTATGAATAGACTTTATGGAAAGTGGGGATGGTCAAAAGGCGCACTATTAAACATCGCTATTGGCCAGGGCGAAATTTTAGTGACTCCTATTCAAATGGTTAACTATATAAATTTGCTTGCAACAAAGGGCGATACTTATTCACCACACCTAGTTAACTCTACCGTCTCAAAGATAAAATTCCCTGAATTAAATTTAAATAATTGGGAAATAGTTCAAGAAGCAATGAGGAAAGTGGTTTCTGGGCCGAAGGGTACTGCCAAAAAAGCCGATCCTAAAATACCCGGCCTTATAATCTCTGGTAAAACAGGGACAGCAGAAAATCCACACGGAAATCCCCATGCCTGGTTTATAACTTTTGGTGAAAAAAATAATGAAATGATTTCAATTGTTATTTTGATTGAAAATGGAGGTAGCGGAGGCACCTTTGCTACACCTATCGCACGAAAAATTTATCAACATTATTTTAGCTCGGAGAGCTCGAGGCTGGCTAATAAATAATGCTATTTCATATTTGGGCACAGATAAAAGCTTCTCCAAATGTTATTCTTATTAATATTTTAGGATTGCTATTTATAGGCCTAATGTCACTTTATAGCATAAGTATTCTACAAGAAGAAAACTCATCAAATGCTTTTACAAAACAAATTATATTTTTAGGTCCAGCAATAATCTTGATGTTTATTATGACAGTTTTATCAAAAAGATTTATTCATAAGTATATTTATATGTTTTATTGCCTCATTATTCTATTGGTATCCGTACCTTTTCTTGGACAAGAAACTGCTGGTACTTATAGATGGATTAATTTTGGATTTTCATTTAGCTTGCAACCGTCTGAAATTGCTAAATGGATCATCGTGATAACTTTAGCAAGATATTTATCAGATAACAAACTTCAGATTCACAAATTCTCTTCAAACATTATACCATTTGTTATTGCCATTGTACCCACTATTATTGTATTAAATCAACCTGATCTTGGTACTGCATTTGTAATGATGGTTCCTGTAATTCCGATGCTTTACTGGGTTGGTGCTAAGCCCTATCACTTGTTTTTAATTATTGCACCCCTCTTAAGTATACTCACTGCATTTAATGTGATTGTTTTTACTATATGGTCAATCATTGTTGCAGTAATAATTTTTCGGTCAATGGATAAACTTTGGAATGGTGTTACTATTTTCTTTTCTAATATCTTTTTGGGTTTAATGTTTCCTATTCTTTGGAACTTTTTAAGACCATTTCAAAAGAATAGGATTCTTACATTTTTCAATCCTGAAATAGATCCACTTGGCGCTGGATATCATATCATTCAAAGTAAAACGGCCTTGGGCTCAGGTGGTCTAATTGGTAAAGGATTAGGCGAGGGTACTCAAAGTCAATTAAAATTTTTACCTGTTCAGGAATCAGATTTTGTTGTTAGTGTAATTGGAGAAGAATTAGGAATGATTTCTTTAATAATTATGTTATTATTATTTGCTTCGCTAATAGTAAAAATGATAAATCTGTCTTATTCATCACTGGATCGGTTTTCTGGCTTAATCATAATTGGTATAGGAAGTATTTTTCTATCACATGTTTTTATTAATTGCTCTATGGCGACTGGGATGATACCAGTAAAAGGATTGCCATTGCCGTTTATTTCTTATGGAGGATCATTTTTATTTTCTTCATTTATGATGGTAGGCTTGGTCTTGAATTTTGGCCGTACAGAAATCGAATAATTTTATAAAAAGATAATGACGATATAGGGTTAATTGAACTAAATTGAGCATATCTAATTCATTGTTTAATCCGAGGTTCCTAATAATGAATCGTTTGTCTAAAATATTGGCATTAATAGTATATTTATTTTCTTTTACTTTTTTGTTGGCGCAAGATTCATCAATCAAGCGTGAATTAAAACGTATGAATACTAGTATAAATAGTCAAAATGCACATATTGATTCCCTTGATATACAGATAAGGATGCTTCTTCCAGAGCTACAGAATGCTCTTAAAGCCAATCTTAATGCAAAGGTGCAAACAGATTCAGTAGCAATCTTACTAATTAATAGAATTAATACAATACAAAATAAAATGCGTCTTATTGAGGATAAAATATCATATGTAGATAGTGTTAATTTCGAAATCCTTGCTCAATTAGTGATGGTTGAAAATAAAATTGTAACACTTACAAATAGTTTTTCTGAAATGTATGAGCTTAAGAGCAATAAGATGAATTCCAATATAAGTGCAAAAATTAGCCTAGCAGATTATAAGAAAAGATATATCGATGCATTATCTTCATATCAGAATGGTGAATTTGAAAAAGCAGTCACTGGGTTCTCAGGCCTAGTTATGGGTGATCCGACTAATGATTTGGCGGATAACAGCCAATATTGGTTAGCAGAATGTTATTATACTATGAAGAACTATAAGAGGGCTGTAATTGAATTTGAGAAAGTTTTTACTTTTCCAAGTACCGATAAAGATGATGATGCCCAATTAAAATTAGGCCACTGTCACCGTAGTATGGGTAATATAGATAAAGCACGAGAAGAATATCAAAGATTAATTGATTATTTCCCTGGTTCAGAATTCTATGAAAAAGCCAAAGAGTCAATTAAACAACTTAACATTTAATAATTAATTACATTTATGCCACTTAAACTCTTTTTTCTTACAACAGAAATTGAACCATTTGCAACAACGAGTCACCTCGGAAAGTTCTCTGTTGACGTTCCCTTCGCTCTACAAAGTATTGATCATGATATAAGAATTATTATACCTAAATATGGCTTCGTTAGTGAAAGAAAATATATTTTAAGAGAAGTTATCCGACTTCGTGAAATAGAATTTGATTTTGATGGTAAAAATGAAGTTGCGTCAGCTAAAAGTGCTTTTATTCCAAAAACAAGAGTTCAAGTCTATTTTTTAGAAAATGTTGACTGGTTTAAACCTTTGACTAACCTTCTATACAAATCTAAAAATGGGCGAATTCTAATTGATAATGATCAAAGGTACGGTTATTTTTCAAAGGCAGCTATTGCTACATTGCCTCATTTATTCTGGAAACCTGATGTTTTAATTTGTAATGGTTGGCAGAGTGCATTTGTTCCTTTGATATATAATCAAATATATGATTCTCAAGATTTTTATGGTGGGATTAAAACAGTGTTAATGGTCCATTCTATTGATGAATATTGTATATTTTCACGTTCATCTTATGAAAAAGCCGGTGTTGCTTTACCAGAAAATATTAAAGGTAATAATATTAATTGTTATGAAGCAGCTGCACCATTTGCCGATTTAATTATAGCTGTAAATACTCCCTCAAATAATGTTACTAAACAACTTATGTCACTTCCTGGCCTTAAATCACATAAACAGAAAGTGGTTTCAATGTCTATCCCCGAGGGTGAATCGCCATCATATATTGAATCAGCTCGTATTTTAAATGATGAATTAACGAAACATTTCGCTTAATTTTTCGTAAACAATTCTTAAGCATATTTCCATGAAAATTATAACTTCAATTATTCCATTTGGATTAATAGGTATTTTTTATCTATCTATTTTCGTTTCGTGTGAAGAAGCGGCATTGCCTATCAATGACGATGGTACCCCTTTAAATGTAGATACAGTCTCTTTTCCAGTGATTAATACAATGACGTATCAAACACCTCCAACCATGGGAGGTACAGAATATCTTTATTTTGGAGAGAAAGATGGTTACGAGTATCAATATAATTTGTTAGAATTTGACAGTCTTGCAATTGGGGGTGGATATCCTTTTGAGTATTATAATGATTCTCTGATTATTGCAGATAGTATGAAATTAACATTAAGGTTTATTTCAGATACAATTGATAACAATACACAATTCCAATTAAGATTTTTTCCACAAGCTGGTGATTCTGTTTTTAACGAGTACGAAACAAATTACATGAATTTTGATCCTTCGTTAGCCTCTGAAGTGATTTCTCAAGCAGAAATGATTTCAGACTCGATTGACTCTGTCAATACAAAGGTTACATTAAATTTTTTAATAGACACAACAGTGATAAATGTTTTTAAAGATACTTCTATTATAAAATTTAACAGATCATTCCTAGTTGAATTGAAAGATAATGTTTCCTCTGAATTTAAATTTCATAGTTCTGAACTTGGTGGAGGAGATGGACCTGAACTAAAAATCTATTTCCGGACTTTACTTTCTGATACAGTCGTTACGGATACATCATATAGAACTTATATTATTTTAGAAGATTTATCAGTTATTAAACCGCCTTTAATTACATCTGATGATACAACATATCTTTCAATTGGTACTGCTAAAGGCCTAAAATCTCTTGTTTTAGTTGATATGAAAGGTTGGGTTCTACCTGAGAGGAGTGTGATTAAATCAGCGCAATTGATTTTAAATCGTGTTCAAACTGATACAATTACTGGTTTTTCAGTTAGTTCTTATCCCTTAACTAAGGAAGGAGTGTATTCAACTTTTTTATCTTATGAGGTTGATCCTTATAAAGTTGAAAGCAACCTAATGGCATCTTCTACGATTGTAAATAATATGCTAAAAATTAATCATCGTAGAGTTTCGAGAGAAATTGGTAGAGGAGGAAGAAATAATTACGGATTCAAGTTGCAGTCCAGTAGTAACAATGATCCGTTTACAATAATCAATTTTTATACTCTAGGAAATGTAGATTATTATCCAGTTATGCGAGTAATTTATGTTAAGCCTTAGAGTTTTATTAATTATAATATTTTCTTTTACTTATGCGTATACTCAATCAGTATTTAATTCGTACGGTTTAGGATTAAATCGAACTTCTTATCATACTTCTGTAAATGGAGCTGGCAGTATTGGTTTAGTCCCTACCTTTCATCCAGGGGTCTCAATGGAAAATGTTGCTACTTGGCCTGGGTTAAACTATACATTTATTAGTGGATCATATAGCAATCAACTTTTTGCGAATGAAAAGCGTAATATATCAAATCAAGCCGCAGGTTTTAGTAAAATTCAATTTATTGTTCCTATTCTTGATAGATATGGTTTTGGATTATCTTTAAAACCTCTTAATAATCACAATTCATTTTTTACAACTGATACTTCAACAATCCAATATGAAGGTAATAATTACACAACCAATAAAGAATTTAGGTCAGGTGGAGGAATAATGTCTGGTTCGTTTGGATTTTCCTTGCCTATAAATAAAAATATGGGATTAGGTTTTTCTTATAACTATTTATTTGGCTCATCAAGAGATGAACAATCAATGGTCATTAATAATACTTATTATCGATTATTTAATATTCGAACTTATCAAGGATCTACTTATAAGGTAGATCTAGCAGCAAAGCTTTTTTCAAACAGTAAGTCATCATTTTTAGCTTTTGCTAGTATTGAGCTTACTGATAAACCTGTATATGGGAAACTATACCAGTTTGATCTTTTTGAAGATATAAATAATAATTATGCTTTTGATTCGAATGATTACCCTGGAGAAGTGGGCGTTGATACAATAGGAGTAAATAATATTTATGCTCCTAGTAGTTTTAGTGTGGGATTTAACATTAGTTTGAAAAATAATCTTAATATTTTTTCTGAATATCAACTATGGAATGATGAAGCTAACAATATTAATTACGCAAGTATTTATAAAGATCAGGTTGGCTCAAAAAATCATATTGGTCTTGGCTTAATTCGTTTTGGCAATCAAATGGAACGGGATTGGCAAGATCGAATTACTTTTCGTGGTGGTATCTATAAAGATATCTATGAGCTTAGATACAGTGGAAAATCAATAATTGAGAATGGTTTATCATTAGGGTTTGGATTTAAATTCGCAGCCACCGGAAATCAAATTGATTTTTCATTTAGAAACGGTTCGCGATACATAGATGGTTTGAATAAAGAATTATTTAGAGAGTTTACGGTTGGAATAAGTGTTGGAGATGTATGGTTTTTGAGGAGGAGAGCAAAGCAATGACAATGAGATTATTTAGGCAAAAACTATTAATGATTGCTGCAGCATCAGTTTTTATAACAATGTGCACGCCACCTGATCAATCTGATGTTGATTCTGCTTATGCAGAGCAAGCACGATTAGATTCAGTTCGAAAAGTAAGATGTCCAAGAATTTTTAGTAGTGCAGCAGAATTCTATAAAAATAGAGACTGGGCTGCTACGGTACGAGCTTATGATGAATTAACTGACCTTGGTTGTGATCGTGATGATCCTCAAGAAGTATACTTGTATTATGCAATTGCTTACGAATACATGGGTAAATATGATAGCTCAGAATATGTTCTATTAAAAGGCCTCTCATTTCTTCCTGACAATATTGATATGAGGAAAAGATTAGCTTTTGCATACGATAAGCAGGGTAAAACTTCACTTCAAATGGATGAATTAGATAGGTTGTCTTATTTATCGCCTGATGATGTCAATATCAAAAGTGATTTAGCTAAATTATATGGAGATCAAGATCGTTACGATGATCAAATA
>CAYRYZ010000014.1:26702-28819 GCA_964428745.1 uncultured bacterium
CAAAAGTGATTTAGCTAAATTATATGGAGATCAAGATCGTTACGATGATCAAATATCTGTATTAAAAGATTTATTAGAAATACAGCCGAATAACGAAGGCGCTCAGAGTGATTTGGCACAAGCATATGAAAAGAGCGGTAGAGACCCATTAGATGTTTACGAAAGCAGGTTTAATAATAACCTCGACAATGTTAGCTATGGTTTAGATTATGCTGATAAACTAATATCGGCTGATCGCCCCCGTGATGCTATAAAAGTTCTTAAGCAAGTTGTGGACGTAGATCCGTCCAGTAAAATATCACTTCGTAAATTGGCTCAGGCTTATGATACAGATGATCGTTTAAGTGATGCAGCAAAAACATTCGAAAAATTATTTAGATTAGATCCTCGAGATTTTCGTGTTGCCGTAAAAATTTCTGAAGTATACATTGAAGATGAAGAATATAATTCGGCTCTCACGTGGGCTGATAAAGCTGTTACTCTTTCAGGAGAAGGAGAAGCGTACGGTGCAAAAGGTAATGTATATTATAAGGCATTCCAAGCATGTAGGTCTAATGATATATCGACTGACGATCGAGTAGTGGCAACATTTGCATATCAACAATTTGAAGAGGCAGAGAAGAAAGGTTTCTCAAAATATAATCGTTCCAAAGATTGGTTGAAAGATAACGAAGTTTTATTTGGGAAAGCTCAGTGGTTTATGATGAACGCGGATATTAAGAACCTTGGTTATGTAAAAGTCTCAAATAATTGTTATAATTGGATCTCAGAAAAGTTGAAAAAACAAAAGGGCTGGTAACAATGGGCGCAAATAATGAGCCCTACTCATTTATAAAAGATAATGACTCTGAATTATATAATGTTTTAATGCGTGAAGTTTCCAGGGAAGAAGAAACCCTGGAGCTTATTGCATCTGAAAACTTTGTCAGCTATCCTGTGCTAGAAATGGCAGGTTCAGTTATGACGAATAAATATGCTGAAGGATACCCAGGTGCAAGATATTATGGTGGGTGTGAATTCGTTGACCAAGCTGAAGATCTAGCTCGTGATAGAGCAAAAAAACTCTTTAATTGTGATTATGCAAATGTTCAGCCTCATTCAGGATCTCAAGCAAATATGGCAACGCTCATGACATTTCTTTCTGTTGGAGATACAATTATGGGATTGGATTTAGCGCATGGCGGACATTTAACACATGGGAGCTCGGTAAGCTTTTCAGGCCAACTCTACAATTCTGTTTCTTATCAAGTTGAAGAAGATACTGGTCGTGTAAATTTTGATGATGTTTATGATTTAGCAAAAAAATACCAACCCAAAATTATAATATGTGGAGGAAGTGCGTATCCAAGACATATTGAATTTGATAAATTTCGTGAAATCGCGAGTAAAGTTGGTGCATTTCTTATGGCAGATATTGCACACCCTTCTGGTTTAGTAGCTGCAGGATTGCATCCGTCACCTATGCCATACTGTGATGTGGTCACTACAACAACACACAAAACACTTCGAGGTCCAAGAGGAGGGATGATTATGATGGGTAAAGACTTTGAAAATGAATGGGGTATAACGGCACCTAAAAGTGGTAGAACTAAATTAGTTTCTGAATTATTGAATTCTGCCGTTATGCCTGGAGTGCAAGGTGGACCCTTAATGCATATTATTGCTGCAAAAGCTCTAGCCTTTGGGGAGGCTCTCGATCCGAGTTTTAAAGTATATGCTCAAAATATTGTTGATAATGCAAAAACAATGTCAAATGAGTTGCTTTCTAAAGATTATCGATTAATCTCCGGCGGTACAGATACCCATGTAATCTTAATAGATTTAACAAATAAAAACGTTACTGGAAAATCAGCAGAAAAAGCACTAGAAAAAGCAGGTATAACTGTTAATAAGAATATGATCCCTTTTGATAAACGGAGCCCCTTTATTACTAGCGGTATACGTATTGGAACACCTGCGATCACTACACGAGGTATGAGTAGTGATGAAATGGCTCTGATAGTTCAATTAATTGATGATATAATTAACGATATTGACAATGAAGATAAAATTAATAAAACTAGATCAACAGTTAGTTCCTTATGTAAATCATTTCCAATATACAGTGAGTTACATAA
>CAYRYZ010000014.1:28919-35556 GCA_964428745.1 uncultured bacterium
AGAGGATTAACTATCCATTCTTTTGGTTTTACTATGGAAAATGCAGATCGTCTTATTATTAATGATTATGAAAGAGGTAAAGAACTATATGCTTCAGCACATGAATCCTTTTCGGAAGCTGTAACATTTGGGAATAAATCTTTATCTCTTAAATATCCTGATTATGCTTTATGGATTAATGGCGATTTAAATTCAATACCTAAATTCGATAAAAATGATATAGAATATCTTTATTGGACTGCTGGTGCATATGGAGGTGCGATAAAATCAAGTAGAGGGGACCCCGAATGGGTAATTTTGTTACCAAGAGTGGGAAGGTTATTAGAAACAGCGCTTAGTATTGATCCAGATTGGAATAATGGCTCACTATATGTTGGAATGATTTCCTATACTATGATACGACATGATGCACCAATCGATAAAGAATCGATGGCAACCGATTATTTTAATAAAGCTATCAAGATATCAAATAATTTAGATGCTAGCCCTTATATTTCATTAGCAGAAAACGTATGTATTCCAAATCAAGATAGAAATAACTTTATAAATTTATTATATAAAGCTTTAAATATTGATATAAATACTGAACCTGATTTACGTTTAACAAATTATATAAGCCAAAAACGAGCACAATGGTTACTTGATAATATTGATGAATTCTTTTATTAGGAATAAGATGATCAGAAAATTTATAGTTTCATTACTAATACTAATTTTTTTGCAGCCTATTTTTGCAAAAAAAATTATTATAAAAATGGCTACTTTGGCACCTGAAGGTACAGAATGGCACGGTCTATTAGTTGATTTGGGACAAAGATGGCAAAAAGAAACAAACGGAGAAGTCAGACTACGAATATATCCTGGCGGTGTAGTTGGTGATGAAACCGATATGGTCAGGAAAATGCGTATTGGTCAGATCCACGGCGCTGCTATGTCTACTGAGGGTATGTCAGAAATAAACCCTTATTTTACTAGTTTTTATATGCCAATGCTTTATCAATCGTATGATGAAGTAGATTACGTAAGGGAAAAATTAAATGAGGAATTAATAACTAAGACAGAAGAAAATGGGTTTAAGCTTCTCACAATGGTTGATGTGGGATGGGTTTATTGGTTTTCTACTGAACCAGTTCTAATTCCTTCAGATTTAAAAAAATTAAAAATATTTATTTGGGCAGGAGATTATAAATCAACACAATTATATGAAACCCATGGCTATCAACCTATTCCACTAGCCATGACAGATGTACTATCTGGTTTGCAAACCGGTTTGATTTCTGCAATAGGGTTTAATCCAATGTATACTTTAGCTCAGCAATTGTTCGGCATTGCAGATAATATGCTAGATATGAAATGGGGCAATTTAACTGCTGCAATTATTGTTGATATGAAAACTTGGAATAGGATTGATCCAAAATATCAAGAAGTTATGTTAAGAGTCGCTCAAGAAATTGGTAAAGGATTCCAAGAGAAAAATCGTTACGAATCTGACAAAGCAATTGGAGTTATGGAAGATTATGGATTGAAAATTAATCGTCCTAATCCAAGCCAATTTAATGAATGGGAAACTCTGATTGAAAAGATGACACCTGATTTTCGAGGAACAGTAATAGAAGAAAAAGCTTTTGATCGATTAATGGATATAATGAAGGAAATGAAATCCCATTAATCATAAAAATATAGAAAATAATTTTTCAATTATTATCTTTTTATTACTGGTAATATTCCCAGCAATAGAAGTTATTTCACGTTTATTTGGTACGACAGGAATCGTTGCCTCGCCTGTACTCGTTCAACATTTAACTTTATATATAGGTTTTTCTGGCGCGATTATTGCTTCTAGAAGAAATAAACTATTATCTTTATCTAACTCTCTTTTATTTAATAATGAGGACCAAATAGATTGGTCTAATATCATTGCCAAAATAACTACTATTGTTATTGTTACAGTCCTATCATTAGGTGCTTGGAATTTAGTAATGATTGAAATGGAATTCCCTGTTGATATTGCCCCATTTTTGCCTCGGTGGGTCGCATTACTTATTATGCCAGTTGGTTTTGCAACTATATCATTACATATGATTCATAACAGTTATTCTAAATTAAAAAATAGAATAGTTTTATTACTCATAATCACATTGACTATCATTTTATTCCAATGGGAGTTTCTTCGAGATATAAATTTCCTGCCATATTTACTAATTGGTGCGATATTATTTTCTTTATTTAAGGGTGCACCTATTTTTATTGGTCTAGGTGGCCTTGCTTTATTGTTTTTTTGGAGAGACTGGACTCCAATTTCTGCAATTTCTGCTGAGACTTACCGTATCGTTGTCTCCCCAACTTTGTCAACAATCCCATTATTCACATTGGCAGGATACATTTTAGCTGAAAGTAAAGCTTCGGAAAGACTAGTTGTTCTATTTCGTGCGCTATTTGGTTGGATCCCCGGAGGTACTCCGATTGTTCTTGTCCTTCTTTGTGGATTTTTTACTGCTCTAACTGGAGGTTCTGGAGTAACAATTTTAGCATTGGGTGGGCTTTTGATGCCTGTTTTAATTAAGGAAGGATATTCAAAAGGATTTTCTTTAGGACTCATAACTGTTGCGGGCTCATTAGGTCTATTATTCCCACCAAGTCTACCACTTATTATTTATGGAGTTACTGCTGGTATATCAATTAAATCCGTTTTTCTAGCTGGAATTGTACCTGGCTTAATTCGAGTAGGTATGATCGGTGGTTGGGCAGTTTGGCAGGGCAAAGTGCAATCTGTAACAAGGCATAATTTCAATATTGGCAAAATCATATCAGCTCTCAAAGATGCGAGATGGGAAGCAATCATACCAGTTTTAGTTATATTTGGCATTTTTGGTGGATACACTACGTTAGTAGAAACGGCAGCATTAATATCAATCTATGTTTTTGTTGTAGAGTTTTTTATCTATAAGGATCTAAAGTATAATGACTTGCAAAAAATAATATTAGATTGTTCCACTCTTATAGGTGGGGTGCTGATTATACTTGGAGTTGCAATGGGACTTACAAGTTATCTTGTCGATGCACAAATTCCCATGCATTTACTTGAATGGGTGAAGTCGACAATATCATCAAAGTTTATATTTTTACTAATGTTAAATATTTTTCTTCTTGCTGTAGGTTGCTTGATGGATATTTTTTCTGCAATCATCATTGTTGTACCATTAATTACTCCTTTAGGGGCGTATTTTGGAATTGATCCGATACATCTAGCTATAATATTTATTGCAAATCTTGAATTAGGATTTTTAACTCCACCTGTCGGTATGAATCTTTTCTTATCGTCTTATCGATTTGAGGAACCAATGTCTAATATTTATAAGTCTACTTTGCCATTCTTTTTGGTCATGCTATTGAGCGTTATTGCTATTACTTATATACCAATTTTATCAACTTGGGTCATCAAATAATAAAATTTCTTAATTCTTGCCTACATTCCATATAAAAGGGTAATTTTACACAAATAACAGGAGTGCACATAAAACATCGCTAACGGTTGAATCGTTTCTTACTTTAATTAATTTAGAATCCCACGTATGGGAAAGGATCATTTATGAAACGGATATTTTCAATTGTGATGGCGCTCCTGCTCATTAGCAGTTTGCCTCTCAATGCACAAGGTGAAGCTGGTTCCATTTTTCTCTTAATATCACCCGGCGCTCGAGCTGGAGGTATGGGTGAAGCACAGGTGGCTGTTGCCAATGATGCTTACGCAAGTTATTGGAACCCTGCTGGATTAGCCTTTCAAGAAGGCTCAGAATTAGCGATAATGCATGTTAATTGGCTGCCAAATTTGGCAGACGACATGTACTATGAATTTCTTGGCTTTCGCAAACAATTCCCCACTTTAGGTACTCTTGGTGGTCATTTAATATATTTGAACCTGGGTGAACAAGTCAGGATGGATGAGTACGCTCAGTATCAGGGGAAATTTACTTCCTATATGATGGCCGCTGCTGTTTCTTACAGTTCAAAGTTATCCTCTTCTTCATCTTTTGGCTTGAATGCAAAAATTTCTTACCAACATCTAGTTGAGTTAGGAACAGGTTCTGAAAAAGGCAAGGGTACTTCTACAGATTTTGGGTTTGATCTGGGATATATGAAGAAAGGTTGGTTGACACCAAATTTAGATCTAGGTATTACAATGACTAATATTGGTCCAAAAGTTTCTTTCATTGACCCTGATCAAGCAGATCCTCAACCTACTAACTTAACTTTTGGTTTTGCATACGAAGCATTCAAGAATGATAACAATAGCTTCAAACTTGTTTATGATATAGATAAGCTACTCGTAGCATCATATCCAGATATGGACTGGGATGGCGATGGTTTGATTGGAGGTTTTGATAGTAACGGTAAAGAGAGTGTAAAGAACAATAATTACAATACTAATGGAAAATTAGAAATCGCCCATAAAGATCCACTTTATAAAGCAATATTTACATCGTGGGTAGATGACTGGATTTTAGGTGGCGATATTGATCGTGCTCCCGCTGGAGAAGATGCGGATAGGAAAATTGGCGGATGGGAATGGGTTGGCGATGCTAATGGCAATGGCAAACCTGATTCTGAGGAGATGTTAAATACGGCCAGTGAATATGGTGCAAAATTTGGTGATAATAATTGGGGGATTTATAATGAATGGGGACAAAAAGAAGTTGGATCTGCTGACGATCGCTCAATCCAAGGTGAATTAGATAAATTAGTCCATAATTTTGGAATGGAGTATTGGTATTCATCTTATTTTGCCTTAAGAGGAGGGTATTACTTTGACAAAACTGGAAAAATATCAAACCCAACCTTTGGTGTAGGATTAAGATTCTCTAATTATGGATTTGATTTTGGTTATACATCAGGAGAGCCGGGGCATCCACTGACAAATACGATGCGGTTCTCCATGAATGTTATTTTTTAGAACAAATTTAATATGTTACGAATTTTGTTCTGCAGATGGGCAATAGCCTCTCTGATTTTTTTGTATTCACCTTTAATTAGTCAATTAACCGGTGAATTAAAAATAGCTTTTATTAGAGTTTCATTCCCTTCAGGAGAATTTCCGGGGTTCACTGGTAACGGAAGTTTTCTTTATGATGAAAATAAAATTTGCGATTCTTATACTATCGATTCACCACCGCATGATGCAAACTATTTTCAATCTCATATAAATGCAGTCAATAATTATTACCGTACCGTTTCTTATGGAAAATTTGGATTAGATGTTGCTGGATCCAAAATTTTTCCTAATGATAATAGATCGAGCTATGAATTAGGGAAATTAATGAATTATTACCATGAACTAGGTAAGGAGAATGATCATGAAAAACGTCTATCTGAATTGTTTAAAGATGCATTGACAATCTCTTATTCTAAAGATAGCATTAATTTTTCAAATTTTGATATTATTGCTATCATTCATGCAGGAGTAGGTCAAGATTTTAATTTACCTTTCCTAGACCCTACACCAGAAGATATACCATCAACATTCGTTGATAAAGATATGATTAACAAACATCTTGGTGGACCAATTCAAATTGGAAATTATATAGTGAATAGTGGCATTATCTTACCTGAATCACAAAATTATCCTCTAATGGACAGTAATATAAATAAAGTTTTATCTGACCCTTGTGACGTTCAATATAGTATAACTGGGACTTGGGCCTTGATGATTGGTTTTGCGGCTGGATTACCGCCTTTATGGGATGTAGAATCAGGGCAATCGGGTGCAGGAGTCTTCTCTTTAATGGATCTTGGTGCAAATAATGGTCGAGGTATTATTCCAGCACCTCCAGATGCTTGGACAAGAATTTATGCTGGATGGGAAGAACCAGTAGAAATTCAATTATTTAATACAGTGGAACTGAAAAGTAATCAGTCAAATCAAATTGGGAAACTTTATATTAATCATAATGAATATTTTCTGATTGAGAATAGAAATAATTGGTTTCGTGAAAATGTAAGCATTGATTCGGCACGATATAATGTTTGGGAAAAAACAGATAATTATCCTCCTTACTTAAATATCCTTATTGACTCAGCTGGTATCGGATTTAACGAATATGGCGTTATAACTGAAGTTGGTAATTACAATTTAGGTTTACCTGCTTCGGGACTATTAATTTGGCATATAGATGAAAAGAAGATATCTGAAGGAATTGATTCTTATTCAATAAATGCAAATCGGAATCATCGTGGCATAGATCTTGAAGAAGCAGATGGAGCTCAGGATATTGGATATTTATCTAATTTATTGACAGATCCATCTTCCGGTTATTGGGGAGATATGTGGTTTTCGGAAAATAAAGAATACTTTAGAGCAAATTCAGATGGGAGTATGATTTTTTCATCATTTACATTTCCTAATACAAAATCAAATAATGATGCTAATTCAGGAATTGTAATTAATGATATATCGCGATCTTCTAGATCAATGACTTTTAAGGTCACTTCTAACTATGATATAATATCTATTAACGAAAAAAATAAATCTATACTTTTTCAATGGGATGTTGATAGTGATGGAGATTTAGACTTTATTGGAGAAGGCGATGAGCTTTGGTGGAGTGATAATCTTGATGATTTTAAATCAATAAATAATATT
>CAYRYZ010000014.1:35656-36841 GCA_964428745.1 uncultured bacterium
GATATTGCAGGTTATTTGATTGAATCTTTTTCTGTTGACATTTCTTCGTCATCCAATTTTATAAAAGAAGTTCACTGGGATGTTTCAACTATTGATTCTGGAATCTATATAGCAAGAGTAGTAGCGACAATGTCTTCTGATTCAGAAGAGAAAATTATTAAAGTTGGCGTAATTAAATGAAAAAAACTCTTTTATTAGTTTTTATTTCTGTTGTACTTGGTCAGGTTCAGTATAATCATCCTGAGATTAATTGGAAGACAATTGAGACATCTCATTTTAGAATTCATTTTTACTCCGACACTGAAAACTCGGCTCGTGAAGGTGCGATGATTGCGGAGAATATTTATGATTCAGTTACTAAACTTTACTTATATGAACCTTTTGATAAAACAGATATTGTTTTTACCGATGTAGATGACATATCTAATGGAGCTGCTTATTTCTATGATAATAAAATAATTATTTGGACAAGCCCATTAGATTTTGAGCTTCGAGGATCTCATCGATGGCTTCAAAACGTAATCACTCATGAGTTTACTCATATAGTTTCAATCCAAAGAGCTCAAAAATTTGGTAAATCAGTCCCTGCTGGATATTTTCAATGGATTGGATACGAGAAGGAAAAAAGGCCCGATGTTCTATATGGATATCCAAATATGCTAGTTAGTTATCCATTACCTGCAACAAATGTACCTCCATGGTTGGCTGAAGGTGTGGCCCAATACATGTATCCAGGAGCAGACTGGGATAATTGGGATTCAATTAGAGATATGATACTTCGTGATCGAATAATGACTAATAACATGCTATCTTGGCGTGAAATGAATACTTTTGGTAAAAGTGGGATAGGAAATGAATCGGTATATAATGCAGGTTTTGCTTTATCTAAATATTTGGCAGTTAAATATAAACCTGAAATTTTAAAGGAAATTATGATCTCACTAAGTAAACCTTTCAATTATTCAATTAACAACGCTATAAAAGATGCCACTGGAAAGAATGGTGAGCAGGTTTTTTCAGATTTTCTTTCAGTACTAGAAACTCGATATAACGAATTATCAAGTACAATTGTGAAAAATAGTTACAATGGAAGAATAATTGAAAATAAAGGTACATCAAACTTGTTTCCAGTTTGGAATGATAAAGGTAACCTCATTGCCTATTTATCTAATCAAGACAATGATT
>CAYRYZ010000015.1:0-29069 GCA_964428745.1 uncultured bacterium
AATAATTATGTTTAACAATGGTTTCCGCAGAAAATGGTTGAAGATAACTTGAAAACTCACTTGTTATTGTCTGCTCGCTATTCATATCTATAATGAACAGAGCAGTCACAATAAAAAAAGCCAGTGTTGCAATTATTAATATCATATTTATATCAATATTAAGTGAAATTTTACAAATGATATAACAAACAAATAAGTAGTTTGGTATAATAAACCTGTTCTATTTCCAAATAAGTAGTTTATCGTGTTTTAATATCAATAGCTCCACCCATACCAGCGCCCGTTCCATATAAAATAGCAGACTCAGATGAGGAAAGCCACTTTAGTTCTTTTATAGATAGGCTGGGAATATTATCAAGCTGTTCTATACCACCCATCTGGACACCATTCAAATAAACAGATATAGTTAAACCCTTACCCCGAAGCCAGCCGGGGCGTGCTATAGAAATAATATCTGCGGCGGTTAGAGCTGATGGAATTTCCTTTAATTCTTCTTGTGAAATAAAATTCCTTGGGCGACTGGGTCGTCGCTCACCACCATTAGATGCACAGCTAATGATAAATATGAAACTTATTAGTATTATTTTATAGTTTATCATATTATTATTTTATACTTAGTGGTCAGAATGTAAGATTGTTTATATAAGATCGGGAGATTATAATTAAATGAAAAGTATTGATGTTTTAGGGTTGAAAAAAATAATGGATGAAAAACAAAAGTATACCTTATTAGATGTGCGTGAACAAAACGAAGTAAATCATGCAAGTATTAATCCACACACACATATTCCATTAGGAGATATTGTAAATAGGTATGTGGAGTTAAACAAGGAACAACCAATAATTGTTATGTGTCATACTGGTGTAAGGTCGGCTCAAGCATGTGATGTGTTAAATAAATTAGATTTTGATGTATATAATTTGGATGGTGGAATTGATATGTGGTCTAAAAGCGTTGACCCCTCAGTTCCTATTTATTAATGCTTGAAACATCTTGCTCCTGTAAATAGCATTGAAATACCATGTTCATTACAGGCAGCGATAACCTCTTGGTCTCTAATTGAACCTCCGGGTTGAATTACTGAAGATATACCTGAATCTTTTATGGCATCTATGCTATCTCTAAATGGGAAAAAAGCATCTGAAGCCAAGACACCTCCGGCAACTTCGTCTCCTCCTTTTTGAAGCGCCATGGAAACAGCATCAACTCTACTTACTTGACCTGCGCCTAAACCAACTGTTGTATCATTTTTCGCAATCAAAATCCCGTTTGATTTTGCATGACGAAGAACCTTCCATGCAAACAGTGCTGTTTCAATATCTTTTGTTGAAGGAGATGTTTTTGTAACAATTTTTAAATCATTTTCTCTAAGACTTTTATTATCAACATCTTGAACTAAAAGGCCACCATCAATATTTCGCACTTCTAATTTATCAGCGCGTTTTCTGATTTCTCCAATTTCTAAAACTCTTAGATTCTTTTTATTTTTAAATATTTCAAGGGAGTTTTTATCAAATTTAGGTGCTAATACAATTTCTATAAAAACCTTAGATATAGCTTCAGCAACATCTTCTGTGCATGTTCTATTAAATGCAACAATTCCTCCAAATGCAGATATTGAATCTGCATTAAATGCCCGGTCATAAATTTTTAGAAGATCTTTCCCCACTGATACGCCGCAAGGGTTTGAATGTTTTACAATAACACAGGCAGGTTCATTAAATTCTTTTAAACATGCAAGTGCTCCATCAGCATCCATGATATTATTATATGATAATTCTTTCCCCTGATGAATTATAGCATTTAGTATGTTAGGTTCATTATTATTTATAATTTTGTATGATGATGCTGACTGATGGGGGTTTTCTCCATAACGCAAATTTGATTTTTTTTTATAAGTTAGCGTCAAATTATCTGATAATTGTTCATCCTTAAAATAATCATGTATTATGCTATCATATTGTGCTGTGTGTCCAAATGCTTTAGCTGATAAATGCTTTCTAGTTTCATATGATATAGTACTATTATTTATTAATTCATTTATGATAATTGTATAATCTAATGGATCAACTACGACGCATACCCATCCAACATTCTTAGCGGCAGATCTTATCATGGTTGGTCCGCCAATATCAATGTTTTCTAAAGCAAGGCTCACATCACAATTTTCACGTGATATAACATCGGAAAAAGGATATAGGTTACAGATAACAAGATCAATCCATTTTATTGAATTTTCCTTCGCTTCTTTTTCATGATCATCACGCAATCCAAGTATGCCTCCTTCAATTAAAGGATTAATTGTTTTAATACGACCATCCATAATCTCAGGGAAATGAGTATAATCACTTACATCGGTAACATCGATATTATCATTTCGTAAAGCATCAGCAGTACCGCCGGTAGATAAAATTTCAATATCATTATCAATTAGTGTTTTGCCAATATCAATTATGTTATTTTTATCAAAAACCGATAAAAGTGCTCTTTTGACCCTAATAGGTTCTTTATTAAGTGTGTCTTTTTGTATCATTATTATTAATTACCGCAAGGGTTAACCTGCTCTTACAGATTAGATTGTTTTTATCATCATTGATATCAATATTCCAGACTTGGATTTTTTCCCCTACGCGAACTGCTTCTGCTTTCCCATAAACCCACCCATTTGATATTGTTTGTAAATGACTTGCGTTTAGTTCAATTCCTACAACTGATTTTTTATGATAATCGATTTGCATTCCCGCACCGATACTAGCAAGTGTTTCCGCAAAAGCTGCGCTTGCGCCACCATGTAATAATCCATATGGTTGTTTTGTTCTATCATCAACTGGCATTTTACCTTCTATACTACATTTATCAAAACCTGTAATTTCAATACCAAGATGATCTGTCATTGTATTTTTTTGAAAGATAGCTACTTGATTTAATATTTCTTTTTTATCCATTATAATCTTTAATCTAATTATTATCCTTTGCTATTTGATTTATTGCTTCAATAAATGCGATCCCTTCTAATTCCTGAACTTTAACTTTTAATGTTTCAGGGGTTTCGTTTGTATTTACTTTACATTTTTTTTGAATCAATATTGGACCTTTATCTAATTCCTCTGTAACAAAATGAATAGTACACCCGGATTCTTTATCTCCATTCTTAATTACTTGTTCATGAATATTCATATCCTTACCCCCACTGTACTTTGGTAATAATGATGGGTGAACGTTTATAATTTTATGCCTCCATCGGTTACAAAAGGTTGATGAAAGTATTCGCATAAACCCAATTAGTAAAATGAATTCTACATTATATTTTTCAAGCGTTGATGTTAATTCTAAATCAAAATTTTCTCGTTTTTTATTTTTGTGATTAATAAATATTGATGGTAATCCATTATTCTGAGCTCGTTTTAATATATATGCTTTTTCTTTGTTTGATATGACAACACTAACTGTCGCATTTAGTTTTTTTGCTTTTACTGATTCTAAAATGACTTGTAAATCCGTACCCCTTGTGGATCCTAAAACACCAAGTCTTATCATCTTAATGAATTCATGTTATCTATGCGTTTTTTAATTAAAAAGTCCTTACCAATATCTTTACGGTGGAAGAGAGGACCTATAATTGAGGATACTTCTCTTTCTGCAAAAACTTCTGCTTCAGAAATAGTATCAGCAATGCCCACAACAGCCATGGTTCTACTGCCCGATTCAATAAGCTGCCCATTTTCTATATCAACAGATGCATAGTATAACTGATCAAGGTTTGTAATATTATTAATATTAATGGATTGGCCTTTAATTGGGTTATCTGGGTAACCTTCAGGTACAGTATATTTACAAACTGTAGCCTGTTTTTTAAATTGAACCTGTATTTTATCAAGCTCGCAATTTGTGATACCAAAACAAATATCAATAAAATCTGTTTTTAATAATGATAATACATTCATTGCCTCGGGGTCTCCAAATCTTGCATTATATTCAATCAGTTTAACGCCATCCCTAGTTGCCATAAATCCGCCATAAAGAATACCTTTATATTTGTCATCGTATTTGTCTCGTAGCGCATTAATTGTTGCTTCATTTATCATTTTAGCTTCATTAACATCATCAGTATTTAAAAAGGGGAGTAGGTGATTAGAATCTGTATATGTTCCCATTCCACCAGTGTTCGGTCCAGAGTCACCTTCATATGCTCTTTTATGGTCTTGTACAATTGGCATGTGTTTTAATGATTTCCCATCACAAAAACTCATTAAAGAAAATTCTTCTCCAACAAATTTTTCTTCAATTACAAATTTTCCGCCACTATCTATTATTTCTTGGCAATAATCTATTGCATCATCATTATTCGCTAGGTGCTCCCCTGAAACTTTCACTCCTTTTCCACCTGCTAATCCATCAAATTTTACTACATAATCATTACCTAATTTTTGGAAAAATTCTGATACTCCATCCATTGAATAAAATGTTTTGTATTGTGCATCACCTGGAATTTGATATTTTTTAAATAAATCTCTAGTAAACGATTTAGATGTTTCTATTTGTGCCATTTCCTTCTTAGGTCCCACAACTTTAATATTACAATTCCAAAGAGCATCTGAAACACCTGCGGCTAAAGGATTTTCAGGTCCTATTATTGCCATTTGTATATTTTTATCTTTTGCATATCTAACTACCGATGAACAGTTGTTTATATCTTCAATTGTAATATCCTCGCAGAGCTCATTAATTCCTGGGTTCATATTTGATGCAATGCAATAAATCTCTTTTTGATGCCTCGAACGATTGAGTGATTTGATTATTGCATGTTCGCGTGCGCCAGAACCAACAACTAATATTTTATACATTATTATTATTTGAAATAATTATTAATTCCCGTTTCTATAACTAGTTCTCATTTGACCTATTTCATCAATTGTATTTAAATCAATATCATTTGCAATATAATTTCCATCTAAACAAGCCATGCAAGGTTTATCAATATAATGATCTCCTCTTCTTGTTACGGCTTCTACAAGGTCGTTGATATCTTGATATAAAAGGGCATCAACTTCTAAATATTCTTGTATTTCATTTTTAGTCATTCTACCGGCAATTAATTCTTCTTTTGTAGGCATATCTACCCCATAAAAGCAGGGCGAAAGGACTGGCGGGCACGCACTTGCGAAATATACTTCGCGTGCACTAAAGTCTCTTAACATTTTTACAATTTCTCTGCTTGTGTTACCGCGAACGATACTATCATCCATTATCATTACTTTTTTATCTCTAATTTCTAATTCTTGTGGAACTAGCTTATATCGAAGTGATTTTTTTCTTTCCCGTTGTCCTGGCATAATAAAAGTACGACCAATAAACGTGTTTTTATATAACCCCTCAGAATATCTGACACCTAATTCATGTGCGAAGGATAATGCTGCTGTATTTGCGGTACTTGGAGCAGGTATAACTATGTCAGGCATTACATCTGGATATTTGTTCTTCCAAGCTGTTGCAAGGTTTTGCCCCATACGTAATCGGGACCTATATACACTTACATCGTTTAATGTGGCATCTGGTCTTGCAAAATAAACATACTCAAAAATACAGGGGTTAAATTCTTTTTTGACTAATCTTTTGTTGAAAATTTTTCCATTTTCAGCTATATAAATTATCTCACCAGGTAATACCATACCCTTTGGCTCATAGCCTAATGGATAAAACATTGTATTCTCAGAAGCAAAGATATAATCTGTTTTCCCACTATCGTTTTTCCGTTCTCCTTTAACGAGTGGTCGAATACCTTGAGGATCACGAAACACAACAAGGCCTTTTCCTATAATCATTGACGTAACTGAATATGCGCCTTTAACTTTATTAAAAATGGATGTAACCGATTCACATAGTAAATCAAAAAACTCTTCATCTGTTTGGGGTGGAATAGTTTGGTGTAATTCATCAGCAAACAGATGGAGCAAAACTTCAGAATCACTTGTGGTATTTAAATATCGCGTTTCTGTTTTAGTAACTTCTTTTGCAAGTTCATTATAATTGGTAAGATTGCCATTATGTGCAAGAGCTATTCCATAGGGTACTGATGTCCAAAAAGGTTGTACTTCACCATGACTGAAACCGCCATGCGTTGGGTACCGATTATGTGAGATTCCAATTGTTCCTTTTAAAAGGCTCATGTTCTCTTCGTTAAAAATTTCTTTTGCTAGACCCATCCCTTTTTCTTTATGCATTCTTTCATCATATGTCATGATACCTGCTGCATCTTGCCCGCGATGTTGAAGATGAATTATGCTATCATACAGCTCTCCTGCTACTGGTTTATCAGAAAAAATAGCGGCTATACCACACATTATATTAGATCCACCAATTTAGAAGAAAGGCCCGTGTATGATTCTGGAGTAATTGATAAAAGAAGTTTTTTATCATCACTATTAATATCAAGACTATCTACAAATTTACCAATTGCTTTTGAATCAATATTAACCCCGCGCGTTAATGTTTTTAATTGTTCATACGCATTATGCCTACCCGATTTTCTAAGTATTACTTGAATAGCTTCGGCTAATACCCCCCAGTTTGCATTTAATTCCTTTATCGCTTCTTCTTTATTAATATTAATACGTGTTAAGCCCTTTAATATATTTTTTAATGATAGATATGAATGGCCTAGCGCTGTTCCCTGATTGCGCAATGTTGTAGAATCGGTTAAGTCTCTTTGCATACGTGATATCGGAAGCTTTGTAGAAAGAAAAATTAGTAATGCGTTTGAAATACCCATATTGCCTTCAGCATTTTCAAATTGAATTGGGTTAATTTTATGTGGCATTGTTGATGATCCAACTTCTCCTTTGATTGTTTTTTGCCCTACAATCGATCTGCTGATGTAATACCACATATCGCGACAAAAATCAGTTAATATAGAATTGATACGTGTTATCTGATGATAACTTTCTACTAAAGAATCGTGGGGTTCAATTTGTGTTGTTATCAAATTTGGTTCAAGACCAATCGTTTGAACAAACTTTGTAGAAAATTGCAACCAATTTGTTTTAGGGTAAACCAACGATTGTGCAGACCATGTGCCGGTGGCCCCACCAAATTTCCCAAGTAATTTATGTGATGTAATTTGATTTATTTGGCGTTCTAATCGTGAGAAATAAACAGCAATTTCTTTTCCAAAGGTTGTAGGTGTAGCGGGTTGTCCATGCGTTAGAGATAATATTGGAGTGTTTTTATATTTTGTTGCCAACTTATGTAATTCTTTAGCCACATCCTTAAGTAAAGACAAATAAACTTTTTTTAACCCATCTTGCCATATAAGTGAGTAAGCCAAATTATTAACATCCTCTGATGTAAGTGCAAAATGTATCCATGGATGTAGGCTCTTTTTTAATTTCTCTCTAAGAAAATATTCAACAGCTTTTACATCATGATTCGTAATTGATTCATGTTTTTTTATATCACTAGCATCTTTTGTGTTAAATCTATTGTAAATATTTCTATACTTGATTAGATCCTTTTTCGAAAAAGGATCTAATTCTTTAATTGATGATTCATTCGATAGTGCTATTATATATTCTATTTCGACCTTTAAGCGATAGCGCATAAGGGCATATTCTGAAAAATATTCAGATAATTCCTTTACACTATTTCTATAGCGACCATCTAGTGGTGAAATTGAGTGTAGCTGATCAGGCACCAAAAATTCGCTTAATAGCTAAAGCACAATTCCCGGGATCTAAAACAGTTAATACTGGTGTATTGCTCGGCATTTGAAGTGTTGAATGAATATTTACTAGCATGTCAGTTTTATCTAAAAAAGGAGGACAAGCCAAGGTTGGGAATGATGAGTTTGCCCCCACAAAGCCAGACAAGGCATTTGATCGTCCTGCGATCGTTAGATATATAATATTCTTTTCATTACTATTTGAATCCAATATTTCTAGAACTTTTGTTGGTTCTTTGTGAGCAGAAGCGGCATGCTGTTCCCAGCTTATATTATATTCATCTAATTTATCCGTGATTTTTTTGGCGTGTGGTTCGTCGGAAGTTGAACCCATTATAATAATAACCTTCATTAACTGTCCTTTAACTTTTGTTTTATTCTGTCTTGAATTGATTCTTTTACATCAGGGAAAGGAAATAATTCACCCGTAATTTTTTCATACAAATATATATATCGACTGGAAAGCTCTGACACTAATTCATCGGGGGCATCCGGCAGTGTTTTGTCTTTATATGGATCACAATTATCGACAAACCATAGTCTTAAAAACTCTTTATCAATATTTTCAGGCTCAAGCCCCTTATTTATTCTCTCATTGTATGACTCAGCTAACCAATAACGACTTGAGTCAGGAGTGTGTATTTCATCTATCAATATAATGTTGCCATCATTGTCATGCCCCATTTCATATTTAGTGTCTACTAGAATCATTCCGTTCTCTGCTGCCTTTTTTTGTCCGTAATCAAATAGCTCTAAAGCTTTAGTGCTACAATAGTTCCAATCTTCTTTTGTCATCCAACCTTCAGTAACTATTTCATCAGGGGAGATAGGGCGATCGTGGTGTTCTTCTTTTGTGGTTGGTGTCAGCATATTATTCTGAAGTTTTTGGTTTTTAATTAAACCTTCCGGTAGGGCATTGCCACAATATTCTCTGTCCCCTTTATTATATACTGTCCATAAAGATGTGCTTGTGCTGCCGGTTATATAACCCCTAACAACAAACTCTATGGGAATTACATTACATTTTTTTGCAATTGTGACGTTTGGATCTGGTATCTCAATTACATGATTAGGTATGATTTCTTTTGTTTTCTTAAACCACCAAGCGCTTGTGAGATTAAGAACCTGTCCCTTAAATGGAATTGAAGCTAATACACGATCAAAAGCGCTTTGTCGATCAGTAGTAATTAATACAATTTTATCATCAAATTCATATTGATCACGTACTTTACCAGCACATTTTTTACCATTACTAAGTATTGTTTCAACTAGTGTATTATTTATTTCTGCAATAATACGGTCTTTATATTTTTTATCTAATTCTGTAACATTCATATGATAAAGGGTTAAATAATATATTTGTATCCAAAATTGTGTTTAATGTAGAATCAAAATTACCGCTGTTTACTGTTATATTCCATATTACACCGTGTTTTATATTAGATATTTCTTTTATTTCAAATTTATCTTTTAATGATTCTAGTTTTGCTCGACCGAAAATGTCATCGTGCTGTCTCACTAGAAAGGATGCTGTGTTACTTGCCTCCTTTACTTTGCTAATAAATTCTTTATTAGAATTATAAAGTTCTCCAGACTTATCTATTTTATTTAACGTTTCGGATTTTTTTTGATCAATATCAATCTCCCAATGAGTGTGGCGTGAAATAATAACATCATGCCCTTTTTGGATCAGTGCATTCTGCACAGAGGCTGCTTCATTATCATTTATGATCATTTCAACTATCCACTCAAAATTGTCATTCGTATTATAATTATCAACGTCAATTAGTGGAGTATCAAAATTCAAATTATTATTATTAATTGGATTACCCAGATCAATAAATTCTAACATTGATGAAAAAATCAGGTCACCATTTTTTGATCGCTCAGGGTGCGGCATCATTGCCATAACATTACCCGAAGTATTACAAACAGCTGCGAGGTTAAATATAGAGCCATTAGGATTTGTTGGGAACTCGTTAATTATTAGTCCATCATCATTACAATATCTAAAAATTGTTTGATCGTTAGTAATAATCTCTTCTAATAATAATTCAGGAACAACAAAGCGCCCTTCTCCATGTGCTAGTGGTATATTAATCCACTCACCTTTTTTAATATGTCTAGTAAATGCGCAACTTTTAGACTCTGCAGTCATTTGGAGATTGGCCCATGTATTATAATACCCAACGCCAACAACTTGACCGTCTTGTATTCTTTTGTTATCTGTTAAAGCTAAGCCAATTTTATACTTATTTAATCCTGGAACAAGACCGCTTTCTACTAATATTTGTGCACCATTACATATACCTAAAACGGGTTTCCCCAGTTCTGACTCAATTTTTATTTGATCAAGAATCGGGTCAAGAGCAGCAATAACACCCGCCCTTGAACGGTCTTCATAAGAGAAACCACCAACTATTATATATCCATCAAAATCAGATAGTTTATCTATCGGTTCATTCCATAAAAACTCAACGGGATTTAGACCTACCCTATGGCAGGCCATAAAAGTTTCTCTTTCAGTGTTGGATCCCGGAAACTGTATTATAGCAACATTAGCCACTTATTGAATTATAACTTCTTTTTTACCTGACACTACTTTACCAATTTCATAAACTTGTGATATGGGGTCTAGTGTTGATTTTATTTTATCGCAATTTGATTTATCCACAACTAAAATCATTCCTATACCCATATTGAATGCTCTAAACATTTCTTTTGATTCAACTTTTCCAATACTTTGCATAACATTAAATATGGGTATAGTAGGCCAAGATTCTTTATCAATTAAAACGCTAATGTTCGTTGGCAATATTCGTGGAATGTTCTCAATTAGTCCTCCGCCGGTTATATGTGCCATCCCTTTTATTTGAGCAGAACTGTCTATAATTGAAAAAATATGGGTTGTATAATTAATGTGCGGTTCAAGTAAGGTGTGACCAACAGACTTATCAAGTTCAGATATTTCATCATCAACCTTATAACCACCAACATCAAATAAGATTTTCCTTGCCAATGAATAGCCGTTTGTATGCAATCCATTTGAGGGTAAACCTAAAACAACATCGCCAGGTACAATTTTAGATCCATCTATTATTTTATCTTTTTCTACTATGCCGGTTACTATGCCGACCAAATCGTGTTCACCTGCCAAGTACACGTCTGGCATTTCGGCTGTTTCACCTCCAACTAAAGAGACTCCATTCTCTCTACAAGCACCTGCCATTCCTGAAACTATTGTTTCAATAATTTTTGGATTTAATTTATCATTTGCTATATAATCAAGGAAGGTAATTGGCCTGGCACCCATTACTATAATATCATTTGATGTTGCGCTCAATAAATCAATACCTATCGTATCATATTTATTCATCTTTTTAGCAATAATAGTTTTTGTACCAACTCCATCTATGCTTTGGACCATGACTGGATTATCATATTCATTTAATATAGGTTTTAAATCATACAGTGAACCAAAACTTCCAATACCAGTTAGTACGTTAGCTGAAAATGTAGATTTTATACTTGATTTGATTAGCTCAACGGCGTCATTTCCCGCGTCAATATCTACACCCGCTGATTTATAATTTATTTTGCCCATTATAACTTGTCTCTTAAGCCATTTTCCCATGCATTTCTTAGATCATCTATTGATTGATTGATAGAATTATTTATTATTACTGTATTTGAACCATTGGTTGAACCAATTTCAATAATGTCTATGCTATATTTTTTAAACTGCTTTACTAAGCTAGTGACATTATTTTTAGAAACTTCAATAATAAAACCACCGGTTTCTGAAAATAATTTTGTTTCAACTGGCAATGAGCCACCAATTTCTACTTTACATCCTATAGAATTAACAAAAGTCATTTCCGCAATTGCACAGGAAATGCCACCATCTGAAATATCATGGCATGATAAAATCAGCTCAGAATCAATGCAGTCTGTAAGCGCATATATTTGATTTTTAACTTTTTCTAAATCTGGCTTAGGAATATTAGCTCCAAGTTCATCATATAAATTATAGTACGCACTTCCGCCCAATTCATCTTTCCGTTTACCAATTAAGTAAATTAATGCGTTGTTTGATTTAAAATTCATTCCTAATGATTTATTTACATTATTAATTCTACCTAAACAGCTCACAATTGGGCTGGGAGGTATTGAGCCGTTTTTCGACTCATTATAAAAACTTACATTACCAGCAATTATAGGTGTTGGGTGGTTATTATTATTTTTTAATGTAATAGTTTTGCTGGCATCAGAAATACCTTTGACAGCATCCACAAACTCCCACATTTGATTGGGTTTCTCTGGATTCCCAAAACATAAGCAATCGGTTAAGGCGTGGGGAGTCGCCCCAACTGCAGCAACATTCCTCATTGCCTCGACGACAGCATTTACTCCTCCCCAATATGGGCTTATCTGGCTATATCTTGGATTATGGTCTGTTGATAGCGCAATTCCGATATTCCGGATTTCTTCAGGATAGTCGTTTGAATTGAATGGAGACAGAACCCCGGCATCTGCTGCACCAGTTTCGGTATAAACGCGTCCTTGTACTTGTTTATCATATTTTTCATATACTGGCTCGCGACTTGCTATATTTTCATGAGCAAGAATTCTAAGTAGTACTTCATTTAAATTGGCTTCTGGGCTTAGCTCCGGTTCAGTATATAAATTATTTGGGTTTTTTACAGCCCTATCATATAAAAACCCTTTTGTAACCTCTGTCGCTGGAACATTCGCTATTTCATTGTCTCCGTTATGTATAATATATAATCCGTCATCTCTTATCCTCCCAACCACAGATGCTCTTGCCCCTTTGCTTACTTTGGGCAGATCATAAAGGGTGTTATAATGATCTATAATCATTTGTGTTATTTTGGGTGGGCATACCCACATAAATCTTTCTTGAGTTTCGCTACAAAGATAAACAGCGGGGTGGAGATCTTTCATGCCAATATGAATTTTATCCATCCAAATTTCTGATCCATAACCTGATGTCTCTGCCAATTCTACACTTGCACACGCTACCCCACCAGCCCCCAAGTCTTTAAAACCAACCTGGTCTATAAGTTCTTTATTTTTAAGTCTATCAAATAAAGCATATGTAGATTTTAATAGATGTCTCTCCAAAAAAGCATTTGGCTCTTGAACGGCACCTTTGTTTTGCTCCTTTTTTTCTTCTTCTAGCTCTAAGGAGGCAAAGCTTGCCCCACCAAAACCGCTGTTATCAGTAGGTTTGCCTATCAATATCAGGTCATATCCAACAGCATTTTTTGGGGCATATGAATGAACAATGTGGTCTTCTCTTACTATTCCAAGGGTCACTAAAGTAACTAAACAATTTTCATTGTACCCATCATCATAATATATATCACCTCCAATATTGGGAATACCTAAGGGATTAGAATACCCTGCAATACCAGATACGACGCCATCGTGTATCCACTTTGTTTTATTATTACTTATATTTCCAAATCTAAATGAATCCGTACAAGCAATAACCTCCGCGCCCATACACATTACATCTCGAACATTGCCCCCAACCCCCGTAGCCGCGCCCTCATAAGGAACAAGTTGTGATGGGTGGTTGTGAGATTCGTGACTCATAACTATACACCATTTATGTCCATTGTTGTCTGTGGCCACTGAAACTACCCCGGCGTCTTCTTTAGCGCCCAGAATTACGTCAGGCCCTTCCGTAACAAATTGTTTTAAATATTTACGACTACTCTTATAACTGCAATGTTCGGATCCTTGAATTGAAAACAAAATCAACTCTGCTAATGATGGTGCACGTCCAAGCATATCGTTTTGTATCTTGATCGCTTCGTCTGGTGTTAGGGGTATATTTAATTTAGAAAGTTTTTTTTGAACTGATTGATGGTCCAGTCCGGTAAAGTCGACAATTTCTTTTGTAAATGCCATGTGGAATTTGTCGTTAAAATTATTTTATAACAAAAAAAATTTACCGCAGTATTGTTTCATGTCTTTGTGGTCCAACCGAAACAATCTTTACAGGACACTCTACTTCTTTCTCAATATAACTAATATAGTCTTTCATGGTTTTTGGTAATGCATCAAAGCCCATGTCCCAAATATTGTTAGGCAGATCTTCCCACCCAGGTAAGCTTGTATAAATAGGCTTTGCACATCGATAGTCATGCAAACTTGCTGGCATTTCCTTTACCTGTTTTCCCTCAACCTCATATGCAATACAGATTGGTAGGGTTTTGAATCCATTCAAAATATCAAGTTTAGTGAGCGCTATCTCGGTTAAACCGTTTACTCTTACTGCTTGTCTTACTTGAACAAGATCAAGCCACCCAACGCGACGCGGTCGTCCGGTTGTTGTTCCATACTCAGCCCCTTTCTCTCTCAGCTCATTGGCTTCATCTCCATGAATTTCTGTTGGCAAAGGACTTTCACCCACTCTACTTAAGTATGCTTTAGCCACACCAATAATTTTCCCGATATCTCTAAAGCTTACCCCGGTACCGGTTGAAATATGTCCAGCGGCAGTATTGCTTGATGTAGTATATGGATAAATTCCATGATCTACATCAAGACTGATTCCCTGTGCTCCTTCAAACAATATAGATTTTCCACTTTTGTGAGCGTTGAATAATTCAACAGCAGTATCACAAATATAGGAACTAAGTTTATTCCCATATTCTATATAGTCATCATATATTGAATCCATACTAATATCAAAAGTGCCACCAAGAGCTTTTTCAATTAAATTTTTTGAAAAGGAATATCCTTTTATCAGCTTTTCTTTAAATATGTTCGGTTCTAATAAATCAACAACGCGGATTCCATTTCTAAACATTTTATCAGCATAAACGGGTGCAATGCCCCTGCCCGTGCTCCCCGCTGCGAGGTTCGCTTGATGCCCCGACAACACACTGTCTAAAGCAATATGATAAGGCATAATTACATGGGCTCGATCACTAACCATTAACTTTGGATTGATGCCTTTATTAATTACATATGCAATCTCATCTATAAGTGCTTTTGGGTCAACAACAACTCCGTTGGCAATAACACTAACTGGTGAACCATAGACAATTCCTGACGGGATTAGGTGTAATTTATATGTTTCGCCATCAACAATTACTGTGTGACCAGCGTTGTTTCCACCATGAAACCTTACAACGTAATCTGAATTGCCGGCAAAAAAATCTGTGATTTTACCTTTTCCTTCATCACCCCATTGGGCGCCAACAATCGCTGTAATATTAGATTGGTAGAGTGTCACTTGGAAATGATTGCTGGCTTGCCTTTGGTATGTGGAACAAATGCATATAATGCAAATTCTTATCACAAAACATTACACTAAAACTTTTTACAATGAAAGTACGAATTCATAAATATTTCTATTTTTTTAAAACGGAGCCGTAAGTGCGAACCTATAATACCTTAGTGGTTTTTTATTATCCTTCCATTCATCTATTTGTTGCGCGTCTCCCCCCGACAACACAATGGGTCCTAAAGAAAAACGTAATTCATAACCCGCCGTTACAATCATGTCTTGTTTAGTTTTTTCTGATGCCCACCAAGCATTACCAAAATCTGAAACAAGATTCAACGAAAACACTTTAGGCGCTAATGGTAATCGATATTCTAGCGAACCATAAATTAATCTGTCCCCTAATCGAAAACCCGACCAGCCGCGGGGGTTGTGATTCTCTGGAATGGTTTCACTGATGTCTCCCACACCATTAATATAAAAAGGTTGGTCTTCTGTCAAACCAATATAGTCCTGTGGTGGTAGTTTTCCGTTTGAACTCAATGTTTTTAATCTAAAATAAAGCAAAGAGCCACCCAAGTTTACATTTAGATATGAATCGGTTTTTATGCGAGTATAGTTATATTCTCCAAACACTTCTTTGCTTGCCCAGTCTGCTTTAATGTTAAGCCCAATACCTTCTTTGGGGTGCAGCAGGTTCCAACCGTGGGGCCTTTGCTTTTGCCAGGTATAGCTCAATGAAAGATATCCTTCTTCTTTTCCACTGTGGGGTCCACCCAAATTCCCAAACCCAGAGGTGTCGTGCGCTATCATTTCACCTGTCTTCATTGCTGTATTAAAATCAACGACATTGTGAGAAATAAAATAGGTTCTCAAGTCGATTAGATGATTTGATGAAAAAGATTCATTAAAATTCATCGGTTTAATTAATTGAAAATATAAACCGTTTTTAAAATCAATAATGTTTTTACCATCATACTGACGGATGGCACCATCTAGGTTTTTAAATAAACCGATTCCCCATAGCGGTCCGTGTTCTGCGTTAAGGTATTGAATTCCATATCCGCTGCTATATTCGCCAATATATCCTATCGCGCTAAAAAGATGTCGTCCTAAGGCGTCCTGCCATTCGGTTATTCCCCCGCCTGGAAAAACGATTGATCCAAGGTGTCTTAGATGTTTAGAAAACTTGTATTTTTTCACATCAGATATTTCAGGAACAGTTTTTGGCTTTTGGCTTACAAACGAAACGTCAGGTCCTGCGCTTAACCATGATGTATAGTTTTTGCGAAGTGAAATGGGTTTAGTGTTTGGAGTTCTAAAGGGACTAACTTTAACCAAACGAACCGTATCAACGTCTTCTAGTGTGCGAGCAAGAAGTAGAGAGTCAGAGGGCATCCATTGGTGAGACCAAACTCCGTCTCCAACATCAGAATTGATAGAAATATTATTATTGCTCAAGTTTATTGTATGAATGTTGGGTACGCCATTAGAGTTAGATGTATATGAAATCGCAGTACCGTCAGGATGCCAAACGGGGTTCGTGTCTGCCATTGGGTCAGTGGTAAGTCGTTTTAACTTTTTCGTTTGTAGATTCATCGTATAAATATCCATGTTACCGCTTAGGGGGGACATAGAAAAAAGTATTGTTTCAAAATCGGGAGAAACAGAAAGAAAGGCTATCTGTGTGTTGTCTGTATAGTTTGTTATTGCGGCGGGGGATTTATCATATATACTTACCGAATAAATATTGGATATATTGTTTTCATGAGCAACGAACACGATCGTGCTACTATCAGCCCAGGCTGGATATGATGCGCGCATTGATTGTGAGGCCCAGTTACTTTCTTGCTTTTCTAAATCATAAAATTTGATATCATAAACCATTGACTGGTTTTTATCAAAATGATATTTACTGTAAGCAAATCTATTGCCATCTTTTGACCATGACAATGCTGGGTGGAATTGGCCAAAGTCTATTTCCTTTTTATCCCATAAAACTTTTTCTTTGAAATTTTTTGTTAATATAAGAGAGTCCTTTTTTGTCTTATTATTTTTTTTCTTAATCTTATCAATTCGTTTTTTCCATTTTTCATATCGCTTGTTTTCTTTTACCGTATCTCGTTTTGCAATAATAAGGGAGGTGTCAAACTGCTCTTTATCATCGCGCCCAAGAAAAGCAATCTTTGTACTATCTTTATATAGTTGGAAAGACTGTAGTTTTTTTATAGGAAGCGTCATTGTTTCACCAATTTCTTTATACGTTTCTTTTTGTGCGCGGTAACCATAATAATAGGTGTTCATGTGTCGTCTCCAGTCTTCGTTAAACTGCTTAACAGAGACACCGGTAGCTTTTTTAAACCCCGCATTAAATGAAAAAGTTTTTAAATTGTTTCTATATGCAAGAGTTTTTGTTATTGTAGAATCTCCAAACCTATCGGCCCAATAAAGCATTTTTGAAAAACCATCGTGGTGGGGGTCCATTGATCCTGTTTTATTTCTTAAAATGTGGGATTTATGAGACAGGTCTGCTCTATAAGGACGCCAACTTTCTGTTTCATATTCTGCTGTCCCCTCAACAACCCAGCCTGGCATTCCAGACATCAGTATGCTCATCGGCGGCGGTACCCATGTTTTTGTTTTATGCAACAAAACAATGTGCTGTAATTCGTGAGAGAGTACTTGTTCAAGCCACTTTCCTCTTTCTAGCCAAATAGCAGCATCGTTTTGATCAACCCATATAAAGGTCTGATAACTCCACATTGCAAACCCGTTCATAATTTCATCTTCTGTTGTAAAAATAATATCGATTTTAGGTATAGTATCTAAGTCCATTTGTTCTAATAGAGTTGGTCTAAAATGTTCAGCTAAAATTGCACCCTCTTTTGCGATTTCCTCAATTCCTTGATGAAAGTGTATGTTGAAATTCTGCGTTGAAATTGTCTGCCACTTTAGCTCTGGGTGTACGCGACCAGAGACGGCCCACGTGCTTTGAGCGCTTAAAGAAGATAAAAATATTATTAAATAAACTATTTTTCTATTCATTGTCTTTTCTTTTTTTGTGAGTTATGTGATGTAGGTAAAATATTTTTATATGATAACTGTTAGAATTTAGCCTGAATAAGTTTTTCGTTTTATTTATTCTTTTAGCTTATGAAGTTTTTCAAAAAAATAAATTGTGCATCCGTTAATTAAAAGTCCCCAAACCCCGGCATGTATTCCCATTGGCTTAGCTGGAACCGATAGGCCGAGTTTGTTTGCTATCATAACCACAAGAGAAAAAATTGTGCCCACTAACATTCCGTAAAAAATAGACTTACCCTTTACTTTGCTATTATAAAGTCCAATAAAAATTGCTGGAGATATTTGAATTAAAAGCTCAAGCTTTATTTCTAGTAAACGCCAAATGGTTTGCGGAAGAATAATTGCTAAGTAAACTGAAAAAGCCATAATGACCCAAGAAATTCCTTTTCCAAGTTGGGTTAACTGTGCTTGGTTTTTCCCAGGCTTAAGTCTTGTATAAAAATCTTTTGTCACAATTGAGGACATAGATAGTAGCGCGGAATCAACAGTGGACATAATAGCAGCAATAGTAGCTGATAAAAAAAGAATCATCATTCCTGTCCCAATTGCACCACGCATTGCAAGGTCTTTTAACACAAGGAGCGTGGACCCTTCGCTTGCCTGCCTATCAAGATCGGGAAACAGGGCTAATGCGGTTAATCCAACAACAACCATGAAAAATGTTGTTACTAAAGGCATGAAGGCCATTACCTGGATAGATTTTTTTAATGTACTTAGTTTACTGGCTGAATATATTCGCTGAACTGCGTGGGGGTAAAGGGAGATGCCAAAGAAACCAAGACATATTGTGCTGAACCACGTAGCTTTTTGTATTATAGTGGGTGGAGCAAGCTTGCTGGGATTAAATTTTTCTATCTGTTCATAAATAAAACCAAATCCACCATATTCCACGTTGATAGTGATAAAGATTGTAATAACACCAGCCATCAAAACTGTGCCCTGAATGGCGTCAGTCCAAGCAACGCTTCTCATGCCTCCCAAGCTTTCATAAATAACCATGACAAGTGACAGCGCAACAACACCATAAGCAAATGGAATGACACCTCCGGTCACAGCTTCAACAATAAATCCAATCGCTTTAAGGTTTGTTAAAATATAATTTGCTAGTGCGATAAGACAAATTGCTGCTGACAGGTAGGTTAGTTTGTTGTTTTTATATCTATGGTCTATATAATCAGATGGTGTAATAAATCTATGTTTCTTGGATAGCCTGTATAATCTAGGTCCATAGAAAGCAAATGCTCCGACGGCCGCAGACAAAAATGTTATTAGCACGAGAGCTTGATATCCTTCTCTGTGTGCCCTACCAGCAAAACCAACCAGCGTGTTGCCGCTGTATTGAGTCGCATAAAGAGTTAAAAATAAAACAAAAAATCCCATTCCTCGCCCAGCTAAATAAAAGTCTGTTAGCGATTGTTCTTTTTGTGCTTTTTTCCCTAGCCAACCAATCCCTATTAAAGAAATTATATATGCACACAATATTATTATGCCACCCGGAGAAAGAAGTGCGGTGTTATTCATCGTCGCCTTCTCGTGGCCAGGTTTTTTCTATTACAACAAAAAGAATTATAGAATAAACCACTGCAGCTATAATTGCATAAAGCGCCCAATTAGGTAGTCCCATCAGTTTGGACTCGTTTTCAAAAAATACCCAGGGAACAGTAAATGTTAATATTACCCAGGACAATATTATTATTCGATCAAATTTCATTAATTAAATACAATCTCATCATGCTTTTCGATTTTATTTAAGATTTTACTTTGTTTTGAATTAGCCCTAAGGTGTTGATCAAAAAATTGTAGTGAAATCTCGTTAATTAAGTTAACTGATTTAGGACCATTCATTTCCCCAACATCAAGAACATGTTTTGCCAGTGGTGAAAACAGGGGGGCGTCACAATAGTTAAGGTGCAGCGTACCACTAATGTTTAAATAATAATTTTTTCCTTTGCTGTTGTCCATTAGCTTTGCTACCAAATCAGTGTTTGTGGGGTAGTCAGAATCAGACCATTTTGGTCTGCCTATATATATAAGGGGTTGGTCGATGCCATTTTCAATAACTTTTTGGGGTAGTGGATTCATCCAACCATCTAACAGTAGAGTTGCTTTTATTTGCGTATTCTGATATGATGCTAACACAGAAGTTCCACCTCCGTAAGAATGGCCGGCAACTGCTATGCGATCTAAGTCTAAAAAACCATTGAGTTGGTGCTTAATTATTCCTGTTTGAATTTTTTGAAGTTGACTAATAATAAAACTAACATCTGATTCTCTTGTATTTATTTGTTTCCTTCTAATTGTTACACTGTCGGAATGGCCCGTTATATCGGATTTGTAATCTGCTATGGATCCATCGGGGAAAATGGTTAGGTTAGCATCATAACTATGATCTACGGCCACAACTAAATATCCATTGTTTGATAGTTTTTCTGCAAGCGCTGTGTGGATGTGTCGCATTCCAGTTATCCCATGTGATATTATAACAATGGGGAGGGGAGCGGCGGTGGGGTCTGCTTGTAAATCCAAATAACTATTTGTTTTTGTTAACTCAAGGTGCTTGATTAGCTGCTTTGGAAATTTGCCGGCTTTCGCCATTGTTTCCGCTCTTAAGTTAATATTATCTAGATAGGGTGTGTTTATTAATGTTTTCTGTTTCTTTCCCGGGTACCAAAATTGTACCATTATTTGCCTTACGTCGTTCGGCTCATCGGTAAACCATTCTTTTCTCTGCGCGTCTATCCAGTGATGAGTTGTTGATCCAACAATATACTCTCCTCTAAGCGGTGGCATTTTAATAATTGGAATCAGGGTTGGTATTAATGTGGCAATTAATAACCAAACAAAAAAAAGGGTTTTCATTGCATGAGATATGTTTTTGTTATAATTAAAAATTAATGTGATACCCAATAAATATGCTGGTAACATTTGCCAACGATATTGTTCTAGAAAAAAATGAATTAAGAAGATTGAAAAAATAATTTTATATAATAGGATACTGTTTTTTCTTTTTTCCTTCTTATATAAATGTTGAAGTGCTCCCCAAGCAATCAATACAATGTAAATAATTTCAAAGGGGCGCAACTTGAAGCCTAGGGGAAGTTATTTGGCTCTTTTTATTTTGATGCTTTATCTACTTTTATTGGATCAATTGGTTCAGATAGACCCATATAAAAAGCAAGATACCACATTACAAAAACACCATATGCTAAAAACAATAATTGCCAAACCCATAGAGAAGGTAAAGAAAGTGGTGCCCACAACTGAGGAAGGTTTGGGTCTGAAAAAAGTGAATTCCCAATTGTTGCGAATGGGCCAAAGCCAACTAAGAACCAAATTAATGTTAGGACCCAAGCAGATCTAACTTTTTTCTTTCTCTCTTCATTCATGCCAGAAACCGCTTGTAGCAAATCGTGTTTTTGCTGTTTTATTTTTTTTCGCAGATCAGATTCTCTCGTTACCAATGAAACAACAATTGTTGTTATTAAATTAAAGAGTATTCCCCAACCTGCGCTATGAATAGTAAGTGGGTATGCTCCCCAGGGAACGCCAAACCAGCCAGATGTTTTGTCGGTTAGCGTAACAGCAATTAAACCAACAACCAAACCAGCCACAACACCCTTTCGTGTAAAGCCCCTATAATAACAAATGCCTATCAGAGAGGGGTACATCTGAAAACCGTATGCAACCGCCAAACCGCCCAGCATTACGATTGCCTGGCTTGAGTTTGCAGCAACAATTAAGGCTGCAACTGTAACTAAAACAACAAACAGGCGACCTGTGAATTTTTGTGATTTATCTGTTGCGTCTGGAGAAAAATACTTTGCATATATATCTCTGGTCACCATCGCACTAAAGGTAGACATGTATGCTGCGCCGGTACTTTGCATGGCGGCAAGTGCGCAAACCGCTAACAAACCAACAAGCCAGGGTGCTGATTTAGAAAGTAAGCTTATTATTTTAGGAACAAGATTGCTATCCGTTACATCAACAAGAACACCCTTGTGAACCAACACTTGTCCGCCAAGGCCCTGAAAAATTGTAAAGGTAAAAAGAATAACTCCTATTATGAGCGCGGACGCAACAACCTGCTGCCACCTAAACGCTCGCGACGTTTTGTTTGAAAAAGCCCACATTGAAAAGGCTGGCGATGACTGGATTCCCATAAGTGCAAACATATAGGTCATACACATTATTCCTGTCCAACCACCACCAATAGATTTTGATCCAGCAGAAACCATTTGTATGCTCCCCGGTATTGCGACCTTCATCGAGTGACCATCCGGAGTTAGGTTTTTTCCGGACTCAATATCTAAACTCACTAATTCTGCTAGACCGCCAGTAAAACCTGACCACCCACCCAGGTAATACAGAACAACACCGCCAAGGATTGTAATGCCAAGAGCTAATAATATGGCTTGGGCGCAATCGACAAAAGCGACGGATTTAAGTCCGCCTGAAGCAACATAAATCATTACAACTGTTGATAGTGCAATCATTCCAACGTTTACAGGAATTAAGCCATCTGTAAGTACATTGAATAAGCTTCCTGACGCACGAAGCTGGACCCCTAAATAAGGAACGCTAAAAAGCAGGGCAACCAAAACAGTCAGCAACCGAATTGCGTTTCCCCCATAATAATCGCTATACATTTCACCTGGAGTAATGTAATTATATGCTTTTCCTAGAACCCACTGTCTTCGTAAAAACAATACACCAGTGAATGGAATTGTTAATGCATAAAACGAAGCAAAAGCATATGGCAATCCGTCTGTAAATATTTTTCCGGGGTGTCCAACAAACGTCCATCCGCTAAAACTTGTAGCTGTTGCAGCTAAAACAAAAACCCATATCCCTATTGACCGTCCAGCTAAAAAATAATCTGTGGAGGTTTTGGCAGAACGCGCTCCCTTAAAGCCCCAAAACAAACAATATACCCAATACAGCCCTACGAACCCTAACAACCAGGGTTTTTGTTCCATTAGGTTTTTAAACATTGAAAAGATTTCAACCATCTTTGCTCTTTATTTCCTTATTGAATATTTAAAGTATAGGCTAACGTTTGTCAATTTGGGAAGTAAAATTAATTACTTAGAAAAACCTTGGCGGAGTCAAGGCTTCCATCGTTTTTAGCTGGATTAATTTCAAGCAATCTGCACATCATTTCATACAAATGTATATTTGAAACTCCGGGGCCCACGAAGTTGTCTTTAAAACCTGGCCCGTGACCAACAAAAATGCCTCTCATGTTCACATAGTTTGGGTCATATCCATGGGCTCCTCCTGTATAGCCCACAGCATGATCGTCTTCAGCCCCAGATTGATTCGCAGATATAGACCAGTGGTCTTTTGCGACCAGCGTAATTGGCTGTATTCTTCTGTGTTTGCTATAATGATATCTTTCGGGGGCATCGCCTTTATTATAAACATCCATGCTGGGGTGGGAACTTTTCAAACTGTTAAAGATTGATGTTTGATCTTGTAGGGGAATTAGGGATCCAACGGGGGTCCAGTCCACCATCTCAACCGCTGTCATGTCAATATATTCATCTAAATATATTACTGAGTCTGGGTGCAAGGGTGTCATTCCATGGTCAGAAACCAATAGTATGTTCACCTTGTCATATAGCTCTCGTTTTTTTAGCCCCTGAACCAATATGCCAATTGTTCTATCCATCTCTTTTATAGCCTCGATTATTTGATCTGAGTTAGGGCCATATTTGTGGCCATATGTATCTGTATGGCTAAAATATAACGAAAGAAAACTGGCCCTTTTGTCAACTGGGTAGTCTATCCAGTTCAAAATTTGTTCTATGCGATCGTCATGTTTAATTGAGCCATCATAAACAAAATATTCGGTTGGTCTGTAACCCATAATTTCTGCCTCTGATGCGGGCCAAAACATGGTCATTGCTTTTAATCCTGATTTTTCTACAGTTACCCAGACTGGTTCACCGTCATACCATTTACCATCTAAGACCGGCTTGCTCCCCTGTCCGATATAATAAAATTCATCAAAGATTGGATCATACATACGGTTTGCAATAATACCGTGGTTTTCTGGATATAATCCTGTAACTATAGAAATGTGGTTTGGAAAAGTTTTTGTTGGAAAAACTGGAATCAGGGCTTTTGATTTGCTTCCGCCTTTAATTATTTCATCAAAGTTTGGCGTTTCTGTTTTTTCAAAATAATCCCACCTAAATCCGTCCATAGATATTAAAATTAGGGGTGTTTTTGGATTTATATGTTGCTCATCACTGGAACAGGTGTTTATAAAGAATGAAACACAGAAAAAAAACAAAAGAAACTTTGGCGGTGAGCCAATCTTTGATGTTTTGTTCATCATATAAGGATAATTTAGGAATTTATTTATGGCTTTCAAAAAATTGAGATTTAAAAAATTTACCTCGAAAGAAATGGGAAGAGAATCTGCGCGGTTTTTGTCTGAAATAAAATCTCGACATACAGTAAGAGACTTTTCTGATAAAGACATATCTTTAGAAATAATTTTTAACTGCATAAGAGCAGCGGCATCTAGCCCTTCTGGGGCCAACAAACAACCTTGGCATTTTGTTGTTGTAAAAGATAAGGAATTAAAAAAACAAATAAGGGTTGCCGCAGAAAAAGAAGAAAAAGAATTTTACACTCATCGCGCAACCAAAGAATGGCTACAAGACCTAAACCAGTTTGGCACAGATTGGAAAAAGCCGTTTCTTGAAATTGCACCATATTTAATTGTTGTGTTTAGAAAAAAATATGATATTAATAAAAGCGGGTCAAAAAAGAAGAACTACTATGTTAATGAGTCTGTTGGAATAGCCTCTGGAGTTCTGCTTACGGCTCTCCACCTTTCTGGCCTTGCAACCTTAACGCACACGCCTAGTCCTATGGGTTTTTTAGGTGATATTTTGGGCCGCCCAAAAAATGAGAGCGCTTATTTGCTTATACCAACGGGTCTTCCAAGTGAATCGGCCATGATACCCGACATATCAAAGAAACCCTTTACTGATGTCTGCACCGTTGTTTAATAAATGAAATGTCTTGCTCTTATATTATTAATTAGTGCAACCGTTGGGCAAAGGGTTGATGGGGTTAATTATGTTGAGATAGTTGATGGTTCTAATTTGCAGATTAATATGGTATATCTTTCTGGTGGAGAATATGTAATGGGTAGCCCTACAAAGGAGCGTGGACGAAAAAAAGATGAGGGGCCCAAACACACTGTTTCTTTATCACCTTTTTGGATTTCCTCATATGAAATAACCTGGGATCTTTATGAGCTCTTTTTGAATAAAATCGATCAAAAAAGGGTTGAAAACAGAGGACCAATCAATTTAGATATTGATGGTATCTCTGGCGCTACAGTGCCATATGTAAATTATAATCAACCCGGACACCCTGTAATTAACATAACCCAGTATGGTGCTTCGCAGTTTTGTAAATGGCTAACGGCTAAAACGGGGGATTATTATAGGCTGCCAACAGAGGCCGAGTGGGAGTATGCTTGCCGCTCGTCGACAGAAACAACTTATTCTTTTGGAAATAGTGGGCGAAAAATTAATCAATTCGGTTGGTATAAAAAAAACAGTGGTGGTAAGCTTCAAAAAATTGGTTTAAAAAGTCCAAACGGTTTTGGATTATATGACATGCATGGTAATGCAGCTGAATGGGTCTTGGACAGTTATGATCCTGGGGCATATATTAAAAGAAAAATGGTTGTTTATAATCCAATAATTAGAATGAAATCCCTTTATCCCCGGGTTGTGCGCGGTGGTTCTTATAAAGACAGCCTTTCAAAAATTAGATCTTCATCGCGAGGTTTTTCGTCGCAACGGTGGAAACAGCGAGACCCACAGATTCCAAAAAGCCTGTGGTGGCATACCAATGCTAAACACGTTGGTTTTAGAATTGTGCGCACTATAGATGTGCCAAGCCGTGATAAATTATATAAATATTGGGTAAAGCCGATAAAGGAGTATTAATAGATGAAACAAAAAACAAAAAAACTTGATCGTCGCTCGTTCATAGAACAAACGGCAAAACTTACAGTGGGTGGCTTTATGTTAAGCCACCTTACAGCAAAATCAAAAAACCTTTCTTCTATAGAGGGTGAAATCAGGGTTGCTGTTGTTGGTTGTGGGGGTCGGGGCACGGGCGCCGCAACGCAGGCTCTCGAAGCGGATAAAGATGTTCGAATTGTTGCGATGGCTGATGTCTTTCTAGATCAAGCCAGTAATTGTTTAGAATCTCTTAATGAAAAATATGGTGAAACCGGACGCCTAAGCGTTAATCGTGAAACTCTTTTTACTGGTTTTGATGGATATATTGATGCTATAAATCTAGCAGATGTTGTTATTCTAACCACACCACCAGCCTTCCGTCCATTACATTTTGAATATGCTGTAAAAAAGAACAAACATATATTTATGGAAAAACCTGTTGCAACAGATGTTGCTGGAATTCAAAGAATAATAAGAGCAAGTAAGCTTGCTAGAGAAAAAAAGTTAAATATTGTTGTTGGACTTCAAAGGCACTACCAAAAAAGCTATCGTCTAATAAACAAGAAAATTAAAAGAGGAAAAATTGGTGATATCGTTTCAGGGCAGGTTTATTGGAACAGTGGGGGTGTTTGGACAAGGCCACGAAAAAAAAATCAAACCGAGTTAGAATATCAAATGAGAAATTGGTATTATTTTAATTGGCTTTGTGGTGACCACATTGTTGAACAGCATATACATAATATTGATGTTGCTAATTGGTTTATAGGGTCTGTTCCTTTATCTGCCCAGGGAATGGGGGGAAGAGAGATTCGCAAAGGTAAAGATCATGGCCAAATTTTTGATCACCATTTTGTTGAGTTTACTTACCCTGAGGGTCAAATTATTGCTAGTCAATGCCGACACCAAAAGGGCTGCATGAATAGGGTTGAAGAAGTTTTTCAAGGTACGCGTGGTAATGTTGTCGTAAATAGTGAAAATTTTGGTGTCATAAAAAGTATGCACGGACGTGTATTATATGATCACGACGGATCAAACGATATAAACCCATATCAACAGGAGCATAATGATCTGTTTGCTGCAATAAAGTTGGGTGAATACAAGTTCGATGACACACAAAGAGGGATAGACGCGACAATGACGGCAATACTTGGTCGAATGGCGTCGTATTCAGGACAAATAATTAATTTGAACGATGCCTTGCGGTTCAAACATAGTTTGGTGCCTGAGCTTCATTCACTAAACGACACAGCTCCCGTTAACCCAGATAATAAAGGAAACTATCCGGTGCCAATGCCGGGTGTAACAAAATACAGGTAAAATATGAAACGTAGATTATTTATTAAAAAATCCATTGTTCTTGGTGCTTTTCCGTTTATAACCTCGAACCTTATTGCGCGAAACCGTTCAGATAAAAATATTGTCGATAAGCCTTTTAATCTTAATTATGCTCCACACTTCGGTATGTTTAAAAACAATGCTGGAGAAGACTTAATTGATCAAATACAATACATGTATGATCGGGGCTTTAGGGCTCTTGAGGATAATGGTATGAAAAATAGAAGCGTATCAACACAAAATAAAATATCATCAAAAATGGCCTCTTTGAACATGGTTATGGGTGTTTTCGTCGCACATAAAATTTATTGGAGAGAGCCAAACCTAACCTCAGGCAACAAGGAACTACAAAGAGAGTTTCTCGAAAATATAAAAGAATCTATACCTGTTGCAAAAAGGGTTAATGCGCGGTGGATGACTGTTGTGCCTGGCTATGTTGATTTAAGCAAAGAAATGGCATATCAGACTGCAAACGTTATAGAGTCGCTTAGAAGGGCGTGTGATTTACTAGAGTCGCAGGGATTAACAATGGTTTTAGAACCGTTAAACTGGTGGAGCAATCACGCGGGTCAATTTTTAACTGAAATTCCACAAGCGTATGAAATTTGCAGAGCGGTTGATAGCCCATCATGTAAAATATTATTTGATATATATCATCAACAAATAAGTGAAGGAAATCTAATACCCAACATAAATAAAACATGGGGCGAAATAGGGTATTTCCAGATAGGAGACAACCCGGGACGAAACGAACCAACAACTGGTGAAATAAATTATAAAAATGTATTTAAGTCAATTAAAGACAAAAAGTTTAACGGAGTTTTAGGTATGGAGCATGGTAATTCAAGTGGAGGTAAAAGGGGGGAGGAGGCTGTAATTCAGGCATATCGATATAGCGATCCCAAATAAAGACCCCTCAAAAGTGGCCATTGTTTACCACGTCTAGTTCATACTACTAAACGGAAATTCCGAAAAATCAGAATAATTATATACAACATTAAATAAAATATACGTGTTTCCGTTATTTTATTCCGAAATATATATGCCTGAGCGCAGGCTTATTGAGCGTTATAATTGCTAGGAGAACCCGTTTTGTATAGAAAATGTCATGTTAACAAAAGATGGCGCTTCAGCTTGGTTCGATGATGTTTTAAAAAGAAACAAATAGCTCTAAAAACTTATTCTTCTATTTTTTTTATTAGTTTATAGTTTGGTTTTTACTATAAGTGTAAGCGTTGTTTTGTTGATTTTGGTTAACTATATAATTACGTTAGCATGGTTTTAAAAATAATTAACTTCGGGGTGTTTACAAAAAATTTGGTTGTCGTTTTTAGCTGTATATATTTGTGTGTTTATAGAAAAAGCAAATCTTAGTACTTAATCAACGAAATATGTTGGGGTTTTTTTATGTTTGTGTGGTATTTTTTCGAGTTGCTTTTATGGTGTCTCTAGTATAAAAGCTCTATTGTGAGAAATTTCTTGTTTAAAATAATATGTATAATATACATATATCTTCTGTCTTTCTTGGGTTATTTACCGATATCGCCATTCCCAATTTTACCACATCCAATTCTTGGCCCCGCGTTACCAGTTGGTTGTGTTTTGCCATCATCATAACCAGAGTGTATAATTATTGTTTTACCAACCAGGCTTTCTTTGGTTGCTTTT
>CAYRYZ010000015.1:29169-36670 GCA_964428745.1 uncultured bacterium
ATAACCAGAGTGTATAATTATTGTTTTACCAACCAGGCTTTCTTTGGTTGCTTTTTCAAGGCTCCATCTTTTCTTTTTGTCAAGAATAACAAGCTCTCCATTGCCGCTACTGTTTAAATATATATTTCCTAGATCACCACTATGATGCTTTTCCACACCCCAATTCCCGTGGGCTTCGTCCGTTGGGTTCCAGTGCCCAAGGGCTGTGCTACCATCTGTGTAATCACACTCATTTCCACTATGTATGTGGGCTGCCACTCTGGTGTTTTTTTTACCAACCAATGTTAGCGTCAGCTTTACGCCTTTTTTGGTGTTTTTAAAGATTGCCCTCCCCGATGTGCCGCTATTAGCAATTTCCATTATTTTTGCTGAAACTGTATCTTTTTTCTCGCCACAAGAAGACGCTGCAATCAAAACCACGAACATTACCCAGTTAAACGTTTTATTTCCCATTATAGCACTTGATGTTTTCTGGTATTCCCCGCCCCACAACCGTTGCGCCAACATAGCTCCACACCAGCGCAATTGGGGCTAACCACTCAGATACAATTTTGTTTCCGGTTTTTGTTAAACCAACCATGTTATATTTTGCCCCATAACTTTCAAACACCGACCCGGTTTCTTCTTTGTAAAGAGAGGAGGCGTCTGGAAACCTTGGCATACCGTTGTGGGGTGTATTTCCTATTAAATAGTTTTCGCCCGTCCTGTTAATGTGGTCGCTCGCTATTGTTACTGTGGTCACACCCCTTACTCTATCTAAAATAACAATGTCTCTTATCTTGTGGTCTGTTTTTATCGCGTTTATGTCGATTGGGTTTATTGTCTCTTTGTTTGTGGTGTTTGGCCAAATATATGTTGTGCTCTTTGTTTGGTTGTAATTGTGGTTTTCTTTGTCTTTACTTACAAACTCAAGCTGTTTTGCAAGCGCCCCACTACATAAGTATACATACTTCATTGTGTGTTTCTTGGTCCATATAAAAGCGTTCCTAGTCGTACCATTGTGCTCCCCTCTTCAACGCCGATGGTATAGTCACCGCTCATCCCCATTGACAGTTCCTTTAATTTTTTGTTGTTTATTGTGCTGTTGATTTTAATCATGGTGTTTCTTAGAAGAGAAAAAGATTCCCGTGTTTTTTGAGGGTCTTGTGATTTTGGGCCCAAGGTCATTAACCCGCGGATATTAAGATTTTCAATGGAAACACAGTCGAGTATTTCCTTTATTTCGTTTGGTAAAAATCCGTGCTTTGTTTGGTCACCGCTTGTGTTTACCTCAACAAGACACTCTATTTTTTTATTTACCTCTATTAGTCTGGTGCTTATCCTTTTGGCGATTTTAACCGAGTGAATTGAGTCAATCGTATCAAATAAATCGACACACTTGTTTACCTTGTTTGATTGAAGGTGCCCAATAAATCGTTTTTTTGTGTTTATGTTTAGTGTGGTTTTTTGGAATTTTTTTTCTGCCTCTTGAATCCTGTTTTCACCAATGCTTTTTACCCCACACGCTATTGTTTCTTCTACAAGCTTTGGTTCTTGTGTTTTTGTAGCAGCAACAATTTCAACCTCTTGTTTTCTTTCCGATTGAGAAAGCGCCCTAGCAATTTTATTTTGGGCTTCTAATAGTCGATCCTTTAGGGTCATTCCTTTTTGGTTGTTTCTGTGTCTGTGTCAATTGCCATCTGATTTTCATCGTCTGTTTTTTCGGTTGTTGCCGTCTCTTCGCTTATAACTCTTGTTATTGAAGAAATGTTTGTTCCGTCGTCTAGTTTTACTAGCCTAACTCCTTGGGTTACCCTACCAATTGTTCTTATGGCGCCTACGGGCTGGCGCATTAAAACGCCAGAGTCTGTAATTACAATTAGATCATCAGAGTCTACAACCTCCATTATTTTAACCATTTTTCCCGTCTTATCTGTGCACCTCATTGTTAAAACACCCTTACCGCCGCGTGTTTGTGTTCTATATTGAAGAACCTCTGTTCTTTTTCCATAACCTTTTTCTGTTGCAACAAGAATCGTTCCCTCTCTTCTGACAACCAACATCCCAACAACATAGTCGTCTTTAGAGCTTAATTTAATTCCTTTTACGCCCATTGTTTTTCTACCGCTTGCTCTAATGTTTGATTCAGAGAATCGAATTGACTTTCCTTCGTGTGTCCCTAATAAAATGTCGTGCTCTCCGTTTGTAATTCTTGCCTCAATTAGTTTATCTCCCTCTCTAATGTCGATAGCATATATGCCGCCCTTTCTTGGTTTCCCATATGCTGATAAAACCGTCTTTTTTACTTTACCTTTTTGTGTGGACATAACAATATAGTGTTGGTCATCAAAGTCTTTTACGCTCACAAAGGCTTCAACCCTTTCTTCGGGCTCACAGCCAATTAGGTTCACAACGGCCCGCCCTCTCGCTGCGCGGCCACCCTGTGGGATGTCATACACTTTTAACCAATAACACTTTCCTTTATCTGTAAAGAACAACATATAGTTGTGTGTGTTCGCAATAAACAAGTGTTCAACAAAATCTTCTTCTTTGCTCATTGCGCCTTGGACGCCGCGCCCGCCGCGTCTTTGTGTTCTGTAGGTGTTTAGGGCGGTTCTTTTTATATAGCCCTTGTGGGTTATTGTTAAAACAACCTCTTCTTCTGCTATCATGTCTTCCATTGAAAAATCTGAATCTACAGGAACAACCTCGGTTCTTCTTTCGTCTCCATATTGTTCTTTTATAAACAGTAGTTCTTTTTTAATAATATCCATTCTTTGGGGTTTGCTGTCAAGAATTCCTTTTAAATGTGATATGCGCTGGATCAGCTCCTTATATTCTTCAACAACCTTTTCAACCTCAAGCCCGGTTAGTTTTTGTAACCTCATTTCTAGAATGGCTTGTGACTGTATTTCTGATAAGCTAAAACCGTTTATTAGGCCTTCTTTAGCTTGGCTTGGGTCTTTGCTTCCTTTAATAATTTCAATTATTTTATCAATGTTGTCTAGTGCGGTTTTTAACCCTTCTAATATATGCGCCCTTGCTTCTGCTTCTTTTAAATCAAACTCGGTTCTTCTTACAACAACGTTATGCCTAAAGTTAACAAAGTGACCCAATATTGTTTTTAGTGGCATTATTTTTGGTACGCCGTCGACAAGGGCAAGTAAAATAATACCAAAAGTATCTTGAAGCTGCGTGTGTTTATATAGCTGGTTTAATATCACCTCGGGTACGGCGTCTCTTTTTGTGTCGATAACCACACGAACACCGTCTTTGTCTGATTCGTCTCTTAAGTCTCTTATGCCTGTTACTTTTTTGTCCCTAACTAGGTCTGCAATTTTTTCAACAAGCGTTGCTTTGTTTGTTTGGTACGCAACTTCAGTAACAACTATACTGTCCCGACCTTTTTTGTTTGTCTCGATGTGTGCGCGTGCACGCATTTTTATTTTTCCTCGTCCTGTTTCGTATGCTTGTTTGAGACCGTCCATACCTAATATCATTCCCGCCGTTGGAAAGTCTGGTCCTTTTATGTGCGCCATTAGTTCTTCGGTTGTAATCTTTTCGTTTTCAATTAATGCAATTAAACCGTCTATGATTTCCACCAAATTGTGTGGCGGTATTTTTGTTGCCATTCCTACCGCAATTCCTTCGGAGCCGTTTACTAAAAGCGTGGGTACGGTTGTTGGCAATACGGCTGGCTCTTTTAGCGTTTCGTCAAAGTTGGGTTCCCACTCAACGGTGTCTTTGTCTAGGTCTTTAAGCATCTCTCCCGAAAGTCTTGTCATTCTTGATTCTGTATAGCGCATTGCTGCGGCCCTGTCGCCATCTATAGATCCAAAATTGCCTTGTCCGTCTACAAGCTCATATCTCATTGAAAAACTTTGGGCCATGCGTACCAACGCATCATAAACCGAACTGTCTCCATGTGGATGATACTTTCCTAATACATCTCCTACAATTCTTGCGGATTTTTTATATGGCCTGTTCCACCCTGACCCAAGTTCGCTCATACCGAACAATATTCGTCTATGTACTGGTTTTAGTCCATCTCTTACGTCTGGTAGTGCTCGAGAAACAATAACTGACATTGAATAATTTAGATAGCTTTCTCGCATTTCATCGACGATATCCCGGGGAAGGGTGTTGTCTCTATTCGGTTCAGACATTGTTTTTCCTGTTCTTTATATATCTAGGTTTACTACAAATTTTGCGTTTTTTTCTATAAACGTTCTTCTTGCTTCTACGTCGCTGCCCATTAAGTCTTGAAAGGTTTTTGTTGCTTCGCCCGCCTCTTCAACCGTAACCTGCATTAGCGTTCTTCTTTCTGGGTCCATTGTTGTTTCCCAAAGTTGTCCGGGGTTCATTTCGCCAAGCCCCTTGTATCTTTGTGTTGACACCTTTGTGTTTTTGTTGTCTTTTCTCATTCTTTCGATTAACAGCTCTCTTTCGTTGTCGTCATATGCATAGTGTTCTTTTTTACCTTGTGATATTCTATAAAGCGGAGGTAGTGCCAAATAAAGATATCCACCGTCGATAATCTCCCTCATTTTTCTATAAAAAAACGTCAACAACAATGTTCTGATGTGTGATCCGTCAACATCTGCGTCTGTCATTATAATCACCTTGTGGTATCTTAATTTTTCTATATCAAGGTCACCTGGAGATTTTTCGCCGCTCTCATCTTCTGATCCACCAAACCCGGCGCCAAGCGCGGTTATAATTGTTTGAACTTCGTTGTTTGATAAAAGCTTATCAATTCTTGCCTTTTCAGAGTTAATTACTTTTCCGCGTAGGGGTAAAATTGCTTGCGTTCTTCTGTCCCTTCCTTGTTTGGCTGACCCGCCAGCGGAGTCTCCCTCAACTAAATATAGTTCACAAAAAACCGGATCTCTATTTGAACAGTCAGAAAGCTTGCCTGGCAGAGAAGACCCCCCTAGTGCGCTTTTTCTTCTAATTAGCTCCCGTGCTTTCCTTGCTGCGCTTCTGCTTCTTGCGGCAAGAAGAGCTTTTTCTATAATTCGCCTACCAATCGAAGGGTTTTGTTCGAGAAAGTCTAATATGCCTTCATAAACAATTTTATCAACAATCCCTTTTACCTCTCCGTTCCCAAGTTTTGTTTTTGTTTGCCCTTCAAATTGTGGCTCTGCAACTTTTACGCTTAAAATAGCCGTTAGTCCCTCTCTAAAATCTTCTCCTGTTAAAACAATTTTTTCGTTTTTCGTAGCCTTTACCAGGTTGTTCTTTGCTGCGTGGTTGTTCATTGCTCGCGTTAATGCAGAGCGAAAACCCGAAAGGTGTGTTCCCCCCTCAATTGTGTTTATGTTGTTAACGAAAGTTAAAATATTGTCGTTATATGTGTTTCCATATCTAAGAGCAACGTCTACCGGCGTATCTCCTTCTGGTTTGTTAACTGTAATAATTTTGTTGTGGAGCGGGTTGTTGTTCTCATCTAAATATTTAACAAAATCGCTTAGACCGCCTTTAAACTTAAAGGTGTCTGTTTCCTTTTCTTCGGATCTCCCGTCTTTTAACACAATTTCTAATCCACGATTAAGATAGGCTAGCTCCCTAAGTCTTTCTGCTATTATATTATATTCGAATTTGGTTTTTTTAAAAATCGTTGTGTCTGGGAAAAAACACACCGTGGTTCCTGTTTTTGTTGCGTCTCCCACAACTTTGAGTTTGTTTTGAGGTTCTCCAATTTTATAGTCTTGTCTGTGTTTTTTTCCACCCCTTTTAACCTCAACCCACAACCGTTCCGAAAGGGCGTTTACAACTGAAACGCCAACGCCATGTAGCCCCCCCGACACCTTATATGAACCTTTGTCAAATTTTCCACCTGCGTGCAAAACGGTCATAACAACCTCGACAGCCGGCTTCTTTTCTTCTTTGTGCATACCTACGGGAATACCGCGTCCATTGTCTTCAACCGTAACAGATCCGTCCAGGTTAAAGGTTACCACAATTTTTGTGCAATACCCCGCTAGTGCTTCATCAACTGAGTTGTCAACCACCTCATACACGAGGTGGTGTAGGCCTCTGCGCCCAACGTCGCCAATGTACATGGCTGGGCGCTTTCTAACCGCCTCAAGCCCCTCTAATACCTTGATGTTCTCTGCGCTATAGTTTGAGTTTGCTTTACTCATATAAACTTTATTTCCTTTATTGTTTTTTCACCAAGTTTTTTGTTTAATTTTTTTAAGATATCTTCTTTTTTAAACATCAGCTCTTGTCTCCACGTTGGGTTGCTTGCTTTGATATAAAGCGTTCCTGCTTCTACTTTTTCTGGTGTTGTGTTTTCAGAAACCTTAGTTCCTACCACCTCTCCCCACACAAGAAGAGCCTTGTTTTGTGATACGCCCGTTTCAAGTCCGGAGGCTTTTAAAAACTTGTTTATAGCCGACTTTAATTTTTGCATTGTCGAAGAAGGTGAATGCTTTTGTTTGTTTTTCCATCAATTATAATGCCGTGATTTTTAATATCCACAAGGTCTGTGTTTGTTATGATTGTTTGTGTGTTTTTCTCTAGTAGAGCAAAAACAGCGTCACTCCTCTCAAAATCCAGGGTTGCAAAAAGGTCATCTAACAAAACCGTTGGTGTTGTTTTTGTTGCCTCCTTTATTAGTCTGTACTCTGCGAGCTTAATTAACACGAGAGATATTTTGTGCTCCCCCTGCGACCCAACGGCTTTTATGTTTTTACCGTTGTATAAAACCACCGGCCGATCGGAGTGTGGGCCTGCGGTCGTGTAACCAAACACAATGTCTTTTTGTCTGTTTGTTTTTAATACCTCAAGAAACTCTTTGGGGTTTTCTTTTGGCAGCCCGCTGTTAATTAAAACACCAACCTCTTTTTTACCATACAGCTCACAGGTATCAACAAGGGCTTTTTCAAATTCTTTATAAAGCTTTTCTCTTTTGGCCCAAACCTTCGTTGCTGTGTCTACAAGCTTTTCGTCCCACGTTTCAATCTCTTTGCTGGTGGGTGTTTTTTTTAACAGGCTATTTCTTTGTTTTAAAACCCTGTTATAGTCTATCAGTGTTGTTAGGTATTTTTTTGAAACCGTAGAGAAGGTTTTGTCAAAATATTTTCTTCGGTCCGAGGGTGATCCGTTTGTGATTTTCTGTTCTTCTGGCGAAAGCAAGACGGTTGGGTTTTGGCCAAAAATTTCTGCCGGCTGCACCTCAGCATTATTTATAGTTACTTTTTTTCTTTTGTCTTTTGTGTGGCTTACTGCCACCTCTTTTTTGTTTTTTTCAGAAACAAAAACACCAACCAACCTTGAGTGGGGGCTGTTTTTTTCTATTGTTTCTTGTAGTCTCGCCGTTCTAAAGCTTCTTCCAACAGATAAAATATGTATTGCTTCCAGGGTTGCGGTTTTGCCGGAGCCGTTTTCTCCCCAAATAACATTAACGCCAGGACTAAACTCCAAAGATTTTTCTTTGTAGTTACGAAACCCTGACATTTTTAATTTTTCAATTGACATTTCCGAGGTGTCTTTTTTGGCTTGGTTTTTTTATAGA
>CAYRYZ010000016.1:0-30481 GCA_964428745.1 uncultured bacterium
CTAAAAATAAAAAATATGATATAATTTTTAATGGTGAGATATATAATTATGATGAACTTGCAAAAAAGTATAAGCTTAAAATGATTACCAAAAGTGATACAGAAGTCTTGCTTGAGTTATATATTTTACTAGGGTCGAAAATGCTCGAAGAATTAAATGGAATGTTCTCATTAGTTATCTATAATAATCAAACATCAGAAATTTTTGTTGCTCGCGACCGACTTGGTATTAAACCATTATATTATGCCCAGCAACATGATTTTATCACTTTATCATCAGAGATATCTCCAATTATAAAACTCTATAATTTTTCTGAAATTGACGATATAGGTATCCGACAGTATAAAAAACTAAGAACATTTTTCAATGGGAGAACTTATTTAAAAAATATTCAGATGTTCCCCGCAGGATATTTTATGGAAAAAGGCAAACTCCAAAGATATTGGAGTTTGCCAAGTGGTAACAAAGACTATCCAGAAGACGATGAATTAATTGATTTGCTGAAATCATCGGTAAAATATAGGTGTATCTCTGATGTAGAAGTTGGTAGTTATCTTAGCGGAGGAATTGATAGTACCCTAATAGCGTCTTTAGCAAAAAAAGTGCATTCATGGACAGTAGGATTTAATTCTTTAAATGAATTTGAGTGGGGTAAGCTGGGAGCGGAATTTATTGGGACATCTCATCATGAAATTCTTGTTGAGGAAAAAGATTTTTTAAATTCGGCAAAATCAATGATTGTGAAAAGAAAAGAGCCTTTATCGGTTCCCAATGAAGTTCTTCTTTATGAAATGACAAAAGAAGTAAAAAATAAAAATACAGTTGTCCTTTCTGGTGAAGGAGCCGATGAATTATTTTTTGGATATGATAGAATATTTTCTTGGGCTCATAATAATCAATGGGATTTAGATTCATTTGATAAACTATATTCATATGGATCACATAAAGATCATGAAATTATTGAAGATGTTTTAGCACCTTTTATGAATTACGGTGACTGTATAGATATTGTTGCTGCTTTTTTTCAGGTGGCTCATTTGCATGGACTTTTGCGTAGGCTAGATAATGCGACAATGCTTTGTTCTGTTGAAGCTAGAGTACCATTTGTAGATCATAGATTAGTTGAAAGAATGGCAGGGGTGCCTTTTGAATATCGATTTGAAAACAGCATATCAAAATACCCTCTAAAAAGTCTTTTTAAGAATTATTTGCCTGAAGATATTATAAACCGTAAAAAAGTTGGATTTCCTGTACCTATATCAAAAATATTTAATAACAATAATGATCCCATGGATCAATGGTTAGAGTTTAATATACGTACTCTAAATATTGAGTATTAGTGGAGATAAAATATATGAAAGCAATCATTTTAGCTGCAGGTAAAGGAGAAAGATTAATGCCTTTAACTTCTGATACACCCAAAAGTTTGCTGGAATTAGAAAATGGAACTACTTTATTAGAATCACAGTTAATAACTATTAATAAAACAGTAATTGATAAAGTTGTAATTGTGACTGGTTATCTGACTGAAAAAATAGAATCTAAAGTTCAACGTTATTCAAAGGAATACAATATTGATATCCAAATTATTTATAATCCATTTTTTGATATTTCAAATAACCTTTTGTCTTTATGGCAAGCAAGGCATGAGATGGAAAGTGACTTTATCATAATTAATGGAGATGATATTTTTAATGATTCTGTGTTATTGGGATTGCTTGAGCACGATAAGAATGAATTAATCACTATGGTGATCGATCGAAAAGAGACATATGACGAAGATGATATGAAATTAATTGTTGAGAATGGAAGAATATTGGAAGTAAGCAAGAAAATACCATTAAATGAAGCGAATGGTGAATCTATAGGAATGATTCGAGTCACTGGAGAAGCAAAGGGTATAATGGTTGATACTATGGAAAGGATGGTTCGAAATAAAAAAAATATGCAAGTTTTTTATTTGGCGATGATTCAAGAACTCATAAATCAGGGAATTGTAGTAGGTTATCATGAAATTAGCTCAAAAGATTGGGCAGAAATTGATTTTCACCCAGATTTAGAAGATATCCGAAAAAAAATATCCACTTTTAATAAAGAGTGGATTAAATAGTTTTCTCTATTTGTTACAATCAATATGATACATCTGTTTAAACAGAATCGTTTGATAAAATATCTATATTTTTGTTTTTCCCCCCTATATTACTTATTTGGTTTATTTAGGATAATTGGTTTAATCCCCCAAAAATATATTATTTATGGAGCAGCTGGTGGGAGCCAGTTTATCGATAATTCAAAATATTCATTTTTATTAAATAAAAATGATCACAATTGTATTTGGATAACTCACTCTTCTTCTCTCGCAAAAGAATTAAAATTAAAAGGCTATAGAGCATTTTTAAGCTATAGTATTAAAGGACAATTCTTTCAAACTTTTGCTAAAATTGCCATCGTGTCTCATGGCACATTTGACTTAATCCCTATATTATTATGTAGAGTGCCAGTACTACAATATTGGCATGGTTGTCCTATTAAAAAAATAGGAGCTGATGTTTATAATCATAGTTCGAAAAAAATTGGGGGAAAAATATGGGAGTTGATCTATATACTAATCCCTCATCTAAATAATTATTATTCAGATTTTTTTGTCGATAATTCAATTAATATGAATTATAGCAAGACTTTTAAATCATTTGTTCCCAGTTATATACAATTGCCCTATCCTCGACTTGTTACATTGTATTCTGATTTAAGTAAAGAAAAAGATAATATTGATACAAAAATAGATAACCTAATATCTCTAAAATCAAAGGGTAAATACATTATTGTATATATGCCAACCTATCGAGAGGGAATAAATGAACAGAGAGATTGTGAAAATCAATTAATTAGACTTAGTAAATTATTTTCTAATGATGATAGGTTTGTTTTTGTTTATAAAGCACATTTTATTGTCTCTGATACTACTGATATAAAAAATGAAAATTTTATAAAGTATGACAATCCAGACCCGTATCCACTTCTTTCAATTTCATCTGCTCTTATTTCGGATTATTCTAGTGTTATTTTTGACTATATGCCTACAAGAAAACCATTATCTATCTTTGCCTATGATATAGATATATATAAAAACAATCCTGGATATTACTATGATATTGAAAAACTATTTAGTTCATTTATAACTCGAGAACCATTGGAAGTTTATAATAAGCTTTCACAACAGCTTAATGATGAGAATAGAAAATCAGATGAACAAGTTAATATTTTCAATAATTTATTTTTGCCTTCCTATAACAAAGAAGGGCCCTACGATATCCAAGAAATAAAACGACTATGTGGAATAAAGAAATAAGGTGAATAATTCTCGTAATAAACTAATGGATATACTTTCTTGCCCAACATGCCATTTAGAATTTTCAAGCGATAATAAAACCTGTATATCTTGTAAAAAAACTTATTCAGAATATGATGGTATTATAGCACCAATTAATGATTTATTAATTCAAGAAGAAATAAAAAAAATCATTGAAAAGGAAAAAACAATAAAAGAAAAAATAAAGGATTTGATTCCAATGCCTGACGAAAGGCTGTGGAGTCAATCTTCAAAAAAAATAATTAAAAAGATTCTCTTGGAAAAAGATCCTCAAGCTTCTAATTGTTACGTAGTAAATATGGGTAGCGGAGTTGAATCATTTTATAAAAAAATTTTTAGCAAACATGACAGTTTAATTCGTATTGGCATTCCTCATGAAGGAAGCGTTGATGCTTTTGGAGATGCGATGGAATTGCCTCTAAAAAGTAATTCTGTTGATTTATTTTTTTCCAGTTCAGTTATTGAACACTTGCCTGACCCAGAGCGTGCTGTTTCCGAATTGTTTAGAACAATTAAACCAGGTGGTTTGGTCTATGCAGAAATACCCTTTATTGGTGCATATCATATGGCGCCAAATGATTACCAAAGATATACAATCAGTGGAATTGAATCTTTATTTAACCGCCACGGATTTGAGATGAATGAAAAAGGTATTTGTTCAGGCCCCATAAATGCACTATTGTTATTAGCTCAACATGCAGTTGTAGAGGCTATACCTATTGGACCAATACAATATATTCTTAGACTAATATTAACATGGATACTCCATCCATTTAAATATTTAGATTATGTTTTTAATAGATTCAAATGGGGCGAATTTCTTGCATGCAACTTTTATTATTTAGGTAGAAAACCTTTATAAATGAAACTATTATTTATTACACCCTATCTACCTTCAGAAAAAAGTGGGCATGCAGGTGCAAAGCTCATTTATCAAAATATTATTTCATTATCTAAATTACATCAAGTAAGCCTTGCAACTTTTATTGATTCGAATGAAGAAAACATGCTGAGTGTCCTTGCAAATAATGGTATTGATGTGCATCCAGTAAATTATCCTAGAAATCAAAAATCAATATTAGGAAAACTGTTTTCAGGCTTTCGAAATATTGTTCCCGCCGTATCGTATCTAATGGGTAAGGAACCATTTTTTTTTGCAAAATATAATAAAAAAAGAATGAGGTCCCTTATTTTGCAATTATTGAGCAATAATAATTTTGATCTGATTCAAGTCGAATATAATGTAATGCATCACTATTCGGATTTATTTGGCAATATACCTTCAGTTTTAGTATTCCATGATATCTCAACTAAACTCTATGAGCGGGGAAAAAATCTTGGTATAAATACTGACAGACGTTTATATAATATAGCTAAGAAAATTGAAGTAGGTATCGCTAATAAATTTGATTCTATTGTAACGCTAACGGAAGAGGATAAATTATATTTAATTAATTTAGGCTATAAAAGAGAAATTTGTGTTATACCTCCACAAATAAATGTTGTAAATAATATTGATGTTTCAAAAAAACCAAACACAATATGTTTTATCGGATCTTACAATAGGCAACCTAATGTACGTGCCGTTGAAGTTCTAATTAATGATATTTATAAAAATATTGATTTTCCCGTAGAATTAAATATAGCCGGCAAGAGTTTACCAAAACATTTGCAAAAAGAAATTCGTAATACAGAAGGCATTAATTATTTGGGGTTTATTGAAGAAATCGATGAGTTCATTAAAACACAAATGTTAATGGTTGCTCCGATTCAATTGGGAGCAGGATTGAAAATGAAGATTCCTCATTCATTAGCTAACGGTACTCCCGTAATTACGACTTCTATAGGAGCTGAGGGAATTGATATTAGTTCTGAGAATGGCTTGTGGGTTTGCGATGAAATAGAAATGATAGTAAAAAAAATCAATTCTTTATTAGAAAGGCAACCCATCCTAATAGAAAGAGGTAAAGCTGGCCAAAATGCGGTAAAAAAATTATTTTCTGAAGAAGTAATTTTATCGCGATTTGATCAATTATTTTCTCAATTAATAAAGCAATGAACGTAGCCAGCAAAATAGCTAAAGAATCAACCATTACTTTTTCGGGTTTAGTATACGGAAACATTAATCGATATTTATACACCGCTTTATTAGCGCGTTGGGTGGGAGCAGAGTTCCTTGGTATTTATTCCTTAGCGAATGCTATTATGTTGATTTCAGAAGTTCTAGCTAAGATGGGGCTAGAAACAGGTATAATGCGTTTCGTAAGTCAGTTAAATCCCGACATTGATAAGGAAAAGATTCAAAAAATTATCGGATCGTCTTTAAAAATGACATTTATGTTTTCACTGATTATTATGTTTGTAGTTATTATTTCATCAGGTTCAATTGTAGCAATATTATCTGAAGCATCACTTCTTAAATCTGTAATTATCATTTTTAGTATAACAATTCCTTTTAATGCACTTACCTCAGTTGCAGCTTTTGCGACTCAGGGATTTAAAAGGCTAAAATATAAAATATTGGTTACTCAGTTTCTCAACCCAACTGTGTTATTGATATCTATGATATTTTCTTATTGGTTCATTTCTGTGGAATCAGCAATCATGATACCAATGTTTACTGTGGGTCTAATTGGATTCATAGTGATGATGCGTAATCTTAAGTCTGTGTCTGGGTTTAATCATAAGCAATTATTGAGATCACCCTTTGATGTTAAATTATTACAATTTTCCTATCCATTAATGTTCGTAGCTATGCTTCAAACATTTATGCATTGGATTGACATACTGATGCTAGGCTATTTTATTGATGCCGGCACTGTAGGCCTTTATCATCCAGCAGCAAGGACAGCTGGTTTACTGCAGGCATTATTATTATCTTTTTTAAGTATATATGCGCCTATGGCTTCACAATATTATGGAGAAGGAAAAGCAAAGGAATTAACTTCTATTTACAAATTAGTGACTCGATGGTTATTGATTTGTGCTATCCCAATTTCTTCAGTTTTTATTCTTTTTCCAAAGAAGGTATTGCTATTATTCGGACCCGAATATATAGGTAGTGCTCAGATACTCGTCATCTTGACTATTGCAACACTTATTCAAGCAGCATTGGGGGCAGCTGGTCCAACACTAAGTATGTCCGGGCGAACAAAACTTGTATTAATAAATACCATTAGTGCATTCATAATTAATATTTTATTAAATATATTTCTTATACCTCAATATGGTATTATTGGAGCGGCTTGGGCTACTTTTATATCACTCACATTTATTGGGTTAGTAAGAGTTATTGAAGTAGGGTTTATTTTGAAAATGAATTTTATTGACACAAAAATTTTAAAGCCGATTATTGCTGGAATCATCACTTACCAGATTTTATATATTATTAAATCATATATAATGAATTATCATACATTAATTACACTTGGGATCGCAAGCATATCGTCGGTGGCTATCTTTGGTTCGATAATTTGGTTATTGCGAATTGAAGATGATGATAAAGATTTCCTTAGTGGATTAGGTATTATTAAAGCATCGATTATAAAAAATGAAAATTAATTATAATAAAAAAACATTATTTGCTATCCTATGTATGTTGGTAGCGATTTTCATTCTTTTTGAACCGGTTATTTTTGGGAATAAAACTTTTGGTTCCCCAGATAGTTTGAGTCCCAAAGCAGTAGGAATCGCACTCAATCAAACTTCTGAAGATATAGGTGAATTTGCACAATGGCAGCCATGGATTTTTAGTGGTATGCCATCAGCAGAAGCTTTTACACATATTTCAAAATTATACTTTCCCGAATATCTTTTTAACCTTTTTTTCTTATCGGGAATATTTATTCAATTACTTCATTTACTATTTGCAGGTATTGGGTGTTTCTTCCTATTAAGATATCTTAAATGCTCCGAATGGGCCGCCCTTTTAGGGTCACTCGGGTTTATGATTACCCCATATATGATTACAATGGTAGTCTATGGTCATGGAAGTCAAATGATGACAGCTGCATACATTCCGTGGGTTTTTTGGTTTACAGTAAGAGTTTGGAATGACCCCAATTTGTTCAATGCAGGGTGGCTCGGGATCTTGCTTGGCTTCCAATTACAAAGAGCTCATGTCCAAATAGCTTATTATACATGGCTTTTGATTGGTGCTTATAGTTTACTAATGATTGTCACTGAAGTAAAAAATAAAGAAAATCGCAATAAATTTGGTAAGTCTTTAAGTTTATTTTCTATAGCCTGTCTATTAGGGATTGGCTTATCATTGTTGATTTATTTACCTGCAATTGGTTATTCTGAATTTTCAATAAGAGGGGGATCTCAGGTAGGTGGGGATAATTATAATTATGCCACCGGTTGGTCTTTTCATCCAAAAGAAATATTAACATTTTTTATTCCTTCTGCTTTTGGTTTTGGAGGTCAACCGTATTGGGGCTTTATGCCTTTTACAGATTACCCTAATTATATGGGAATTATTATTCTAATATTGGCCATTCTTGGTTTTAATAATAAAAGAGATCTTATACATTGGTTTTTTGTTATTACTTCCTTACTAGCTTTATTTATTTCCTTTGGAAAACATTTTAGCCTAATCTATGATTTATTTTATAATATTTTTCCTTATTTCAATAAGTTTAGAGTACCACATATGATACTCATTTTATTGCAATTTAATATTTCAATATTGGCTGCTTTTGGAATAGATAGTCTTTTACAACTAAAAAGTAAAAATATACCTCGATGCTTTTGGATAATATCAAGTTTTATTGGATTATTCTTAATTGTATTAACCCTTGGAGGCCCTTTTATTGAGTCTGCATTAAGAGATAATTTTGCTCCATTAAGAAACCAAAATCCTAGCGCAACAGAGTTCGTGAATAATTTAAGATGGAACTTGTGGATAAATGATGCATGGATGATGACTTTAATTTCTGCAATATTCTTAGGTTTAATTTGGATGTGGTTTAACGAGAAAATTTCAAACCGTTTGATTTTAATATTAACGACTATTTTGTCTGTAGCAGATATTGCCATTGTTGATTATAAGATTATTAATCCTGCTCGGAATAGTGGTAGAAACTCACAACTAATCTCAAATCGTGCCGTGGAAAAATTTTTCAAAAAAGATGAAATAATTGAATTCCTTGATTCAGATAAATCTGATTTTCGTATCTATCCAGTTGCTCAACTATTTGGAGAATCAAGATTTGCTGCATTTGGATTAGAATCAATGGGAGGTTACCATCCTGCAAAATTAAATATTTATCAGAATTTCTTATCTAAAACTGGGAATGCTTCTACAATCCCACTTTTACGCATGATGAATGTTAAGTATCTAATAAGCCCTCAAAAAATCAATCACCCTGATATTGGGTTAGTAAAGAGCGGAAGCCTACTCGCAACTCAAGGAAACATTCCTGTTGAAGTTTACAATTTGAAAGGCTATCAACCGAGAGTTTGGTTTGTAAAGGATCTCCAATATTTAGATGATGAAAAGTTATTTAATGAAATTATCAAGCCTGATTTTAATCCTGGTGATAAAGCATTTGTGAATAAGATAGTAAGTCAACCATCACAAGCTAGTGCTGCTATTAATAATTTAGTTATGGGTTTTCATAAAATTTCATTGAAGACTGAATCATTAGGAAATCAATTTTTAGTTTTAAGTGAAGTGTTTTATCCGCTTAGATGGAAAGCTTATATTAATAATAAAGAAGTCGAAACTCTAAAAGTGAATGGAATAATAAGAGGATTACCTATTCCGGCTGGCAATAATAATATTGAGTTTAGATATGATAAATCATCTTTTAATTCTGGTCTGATTTTCTCGTTAATCTCGTTAAGTATATTAGTAAGTATGATTATAGTTGGATTTACAAGGAAAACGAATAAATGAATAATTTTAAATCTAATGCAAATATTAAACTTGCTCTTTTTATATTTGGTTTATTATTAATCCTTGGACTATTAGCATATTCAAATTTTCTCGTTAATCAATTACGCAATGACAATAGGCAAATTGTAAAAATTTATTCTGAGATAATAGCTAAAACTGTTAATGAAGATTCTGATGCAAATTTAAATTTTGTATTCGATGAGATTATTAAAAAAATCCAATTTCCAATTATTTATTCAGATGCAGAAAACAAGCCAATTTACTTTAGGAATATAGATGTTGAATCATTAGACGAACTGGTTAATCCCATAAAATCTATGGATATTCAAAATAAACCAATCTCAATAATCTTCAAAAATCCTAACTCAGAGAAGGATATACTATTAGGATATTTACACTATGGTGATTCCAATCTAATCCAAAGAATAAAATGGCTGCCATTCATAGAGATTAGCGTTGTAGCCTTATTTATTTTTGTAGGGTTTATAGGTTTTAACAGTATTAGAAACAATGAAAAACGAAACCTGTTGATTGGTATGTCACGAGAGACAGCTCATCAACTAGGAACTCCAGTTTCTGCGCTTATGGGGTGGGTAGATAGAATTAAAAATCATCCAGATGAAATGGATAAAGTTTTGGACGAGATGGATACAGACTTAAATCGCCTTGAACAAATAGGTGATAGGTTCGGCAAAATGGGGTCAGATTCTCCCCTAGAAATAATCTTATTAAAGACTTTGATTGATGAACAAACCGTTTATTTAGAAAAAAGATTACCTTCCCTAGGTAAAACTATTGAATTATCAGTATCAGTATCAGAGGATATAAAGATTTTAGGAAACCGTACGCTTTTAGGTTGGGCAATTGAAAATATAATTCGTAATGGTATTGATTCAATTACTGGAGATGATGGCAAAGTGCAATTGTCAATAATAGATCAAGATAAATTTGCTTTGATTCATATTAAAGATAATGGGAATGGAATACCTAAAAAGGATTGGATGAATATTTTTAGACCAGGATTCAGTACAAAAAAAATAGGGTGGGGATTAGGACTATCATTAGTTAATCGAATAATTAATGATATTCATTCAGGTCAAATCAAAATTATATCAAGCAATCCTAACGAAGGCACAGTTTTTGAGATACGACTCAATAAAGCAAATTAATATTTAATTATAATAGTAATTTCACTACTTAATAAAGGAGAAAAAATTGAATTTATTTTTATTTGCCGGTGGACAAGGTAGCCAAGGAGGGGGTTTAATGGCTTATTTACCATTTATCCTTATATTGGCAATTATGTATTTCTTAATGATTCGCCCACAAGCAAAACGTCAGAAAGAAAAACAAAAGATGCTTGGGTCTTTAAAAAAAGGAGACCGTGTCATTACTATTGGTGGTATTCATGGCAGCGTAAATGGACTAAAGGGCAAGGATAAAAAAATTGTAAATCTTAAAGTAGCTAATAATATCAATTTATCGGTAAATCGCTCAGCAATATCAGGTTTAATTGATAAGATTGATGAGACTGAAGTTGAAAGTATAGAGGAACAGTCTTAATGGCTGTAATGGAAGTTGTTTACTACGGGGATCCAATCCTTAGAAAAAAATGTAGTCCAGTTACAGATCTTGAAAAAATTGAAGCATTAATAAGCGATATGTTTGATACGATGTATGAAGAGAATGGACTTGGATTAGCGGCTAATCAAGTGGGGGTAGATTTAAATCTATTTATTATTGATATCTCAAGCGTTGAAGATGATGAGAAAACACATGTTTTTATTAATGGTGAAATCGTTGGTAGTAGCGGAGAATCATGGTTTGAAGAGGGCTGTTTATCTATTCCAGACGTGAGATTAAATATCAAACGCCCAGATACTATTCAATTTAAATTTCAAGATGTATCGGGGAAGGAACATTTAGAAGAATTTGATGGGCTAATGGCTCGTGCAATCCAACATGAGGTGGATCATTTAAATGGTGTATTTATTGTTGATCGAGTATCTCAAACAGCGAAGATGAGTGTAGATAAATCACTTAAAGATATTAAAAAAAACGCCATTGAAAGATCCAGTACTAGAAGGGATTTTGTCCTTTAAAAAAAATCAACCTTGTATATTTAGAGAGATATGATGAAAATCATTTTTATGGGTAATTCAATAATTGCTTGTCCAATTCTAAATTCATTAAACAATTCAATACATGATTTAATAGGAGTTGTTAGTAACTCACCTAAACCAGCTGGTCGTGGCAGGTCATCAATGTATACACCAGTTGGTCAATTGGCAAATGAGTTGGGTCTTAATTTTATTCCAGCTAAATCATTAAATGATAAAGTTTTGATAGATACTATCAGAAAATTAGAAGCTGATATATTTGTTGTTGTTGCATTTAGAATATTACCAAAAATTATTTTCTCATTATCAAAAAAAGGAGCTATTAATCTTCATGGTTCTTTATTGCCTAAATATCGTGGAGCGGCACCTATTCAACACTCACTATTGAATGGTGATAAACTAACTGGAGTTTCAACTTTTCTTATCGATAGTAATTTAGATACTGGTCCAATTATTCTTCAAAAAGACATACCGATAGAAGATCAAGATACGTTCGACTCAATTTCAAAGAAAATGTCAGAAGAAGGCATAGGTATTATATTTGAATCTTTAGATTTACTAGATACTATCGATTTTAAACCAGTACCTCAGATAGAAACAGAAATCAGCCATGCTCCTAAAATTTCAAATAAAATGTTTGAAATTGACTGGTCTGATTCAGCTACTAAAATCAATAATAAAGTACGAGCTCTATCGTATGGTGGAGCATTTACTTTTATTAATGGAAAAAGGATCAAAATATTTAAATCCAAAGTTGATTTGAATATTAATACTGATCTTCCTGGGGAAATTAGTATTGTTGATAAAAGTAAAATAATAGTTTGCTGTGGATCTCAAAATTTAGAGTTGCTAGAAATTCAGATTGAGAGTAAACGCCGAATGTCAATAGAAGAATGGATAAATGGAAACCAAGTCAATAATGGGGATTTATTAGGTTGATTAATAAAGATTCTCGTTATCATGCATTTCAGATTTTATTAGAGTTTGAACATAATAAGAGCCAGCTAAAATTGGTTCGAAATCGATATTATAATAGTTTTTCTGTTTCCCAAAACGATATAAATAGATCTTTGGTTTTATCAAATGAAGTGGTTCGTTGGCGTAGAAAATTAGATTATTGGATACAAAGAAACTTAAATAAGCCCTGTAAGAGTCTTAACAGGAAAGCTCTTATTATTTTAAGGTTAGGTTATTATGAGATATTAATTGATAAAACCATACCTATATATGCCGCAGTTAATTCTTGGGTAGAATTAAGTAAGCATGTTTTAAATAATAAGCTTATAGGTCTTATTAATGCGGTTTTGAGAAAAAGCGCTGTTATTAATCCCAAAGAAAAAGATGCAAATCAATCTATAGGATCTTGGTATTCATATCCTGATTGGTTAATAAATAGCTGGATAAATAAATATGATGAAAAATCAACTAATAAACTTTGTGATTGGTTTAATAAACCAGCGTATACAGATCTAAGAATACATTCGGACTATGAAAAGATAAAAAAATATTTATCACGATTAGAAATAGAATTTAAACTTAGTCCACATTCTAATCGTTTTATTAGAATCCAATCTGATTTAAATAAAATAATTTCAAGTAGTTATTTTGATACTGGAAAAATCAATGTTCAGGGAAGAGGCGCTGGTGCGGTTGTTGAACTTCTTTCTCCCACGCCAAATAGTGTTGTATTAGACGTATGTGCTGCACCTGGAACAAAATCATTATATATTTTCGAAATAATGAAAAAACAGGGTCAACTCTATTGCTCAGATATTGATTCAGATAGAATTCTGATGGGAAAAACTAGGGCGGAAACTCTAAGGTTTCCAATTGAATGGTCTTGTAAAGATGCTTCAATTGATTCCTTTCCATATGCCGATTATATATTAATTGACGCTCCTTGCACTGGAACCGGCGTCATCGGAAAGAATGTAGATATTCGTTGGAGACGTAAAGAAGGAAACGCAACAATTATGTCATTTAGGCAATTGAAGATACTCCAGCATATGGCTAAATTTCTAAAACCTAAAGGTGTGATTGTATATAGTACTTGTTCAATGGAGTATGAAGAAAATTGGAATGTGGTAGAGTCATTTCTTAAATTGAATAACAATTTCTATTTGGAATCAGGAAAGAGCTTTGTTCCAAATCAATGGCTTAATGCAGAAGGGTGTTTAGAAACATTTCCTCCTCGCGATAAAATTGATGGAATGTTTGCAGCACGTATAAGAAAATATGATTAATAAATTTGTTCATTTTATAGTGGTCTTGCTCACTGTTAGTATTATTTTTGTTTTGTTTTTTGATTGGATTATTATGCCTGTATATATCAGAAAAGAAAAAACTGTTAGATTAATTGATATAAAAAATAAAAACCTTGATAGAGCAATTCTTGAATTAGAAAGCGAAGGCTTTAAAGGCATGGTTTTCGATACAGTTTACACATCACAAATAGAGCCTCAAACTGTTATAGATCAATATCCAGAACCGGGTAAAAAAATTAAAAAAGGCAGAACAATCAGGCTAAAAATATCACGTCCAGAAAAAATGATTTTTGTTCCTAATTTAGTAGGGCAATCAAAAAGAAGCTCAGAAATAGCTTTAAGGCAAATTGGTTTAGAAATTGATACCATGTATAATGAATTTAATCCTGATTACCCCAAAGGTACTGTCGCATGGCAATTCCCAAAAGCTGGAGATTACGTTAATAAAGGATTAGGTATACAGATTACAGTTAGCCAAGGGTTGCCTCCTGATTTTTTTCAGGTCCCGCAATTATTTGGGTTGAGTCTTAATAAAGCAAGAGAAGAATTAGCTAGGTCTAGATTAAAAGTTGGTAAAATTTCTTATCAACAAAATGAAGATTTGGTTCCGTATACTGTTTTGGATCAGTCAATATCGCCAGGTACCGTACTAGATCAATCAAGTCAAATAAACTTGGTAATAAGTATCCTTGATCTACAAGATATTTTTGACAAACTTGAAAATGAAAAATGATTAATAAATCAGAATATTCCCGAAAACTTATTCATACTTTTAACCTGGCAATCCCATTATTTTATTATTTTATTATTCCTGATAAATGGGAATTTTTAAATATTTTAATATTATTAACGTTATGTTTTATTGCAATTGACATTTGTAGGAATCTTTTTCCTGCTGTTAAATCAATCTTCTCTATTATTTTCGATAAAATGTTAAGAGCGCATGAATTAAATGGTAAATTTACAGGAGCAACTTGGGTAATGATTGCATCTTGTATATCTGTTTTGCTTTTTTCAAAACCCGTGGCAATTTTAGCCCTAATATTTATGAGTTTGGGGGATACCGCAGCTGGATTAATTGGCCAGCAGTTTGGAAAGCATAAAATAGGTGATAAAACTTGGGAAGGTTTTTTTGCTGGATTAGTCGTTTGCTTGATAATTTCAATTAATTACAATCTACTACCATTACATGTATCAATTTCAGGTGCATGCACAGCTATGATAATGGAAATTCTACCAATTCCATTAGATGATAATTTTAAAATTCCACTTGGCTCCGGTGGAATTATGATGATGCTTTTATCCCCTATTTAATGTCCTTTTTATATCCAACTGTACTGTGGGGGCTTCTAACTGTATCGTTACCAATAATCATTCATCTATTTAGTCTTCGAAAAAACAAAAAAGTAGATTTCTCATCTATTAGACATATCCAAGCTTTAAAAAGTGAATCAATTAGGAAGTTGAAATTACTTAACTGGATTATAATTTTTCTTCGTATGGCCGTTATTGCATCTCTAGTAATTATGTTTTCAGGTCCAATCGTAGTAAATCAATCATCATGGATTCCAAGCGAAGAGGAATCTTTAGCTATAATTATTGTAGATAACTCTGCTAGCATGTCTGTTACAACAGATGGAGATTCTTTCTTAGACCAATCTTCATCTGAAATTTCAAAAATCATTTCTAGCTTTGAAGGAGTGGTCAATTTAAATATTTTTCAAACTACACCTCCAAAATCGATATTTTCAGGTATTATCGATAATGGTATGGATGTGAATATTGAAAATTGGGATATAAAACAATCAATGGGTGAAGATAGACTATGGACATTCACTGACTCAATCTTAAAAACTGTTAATTCAAATTACCCAAATAAGGAGTGTTTTATATTAAGCGATTTTCCTGTTGAACCATTATCTAGTTTTAAAACTGATTTTGCTAATTGGAGATTTTATTTATTAGGTCGAGAAAACCTTGGGAATAATATTGGAATAAAAAGTATCCAGGCTTTGAATCAAATAAAATTACCCAATGATTTAATTGACCTAACTACTAGGATTGAAAATAGTGGATCTGTTGATCGAAGTGGTGTGCCAATTGAACTTTTTTTAGATGGAGATAGGGCAGGTCAAATTGTAACACAGTTTCAACCTGGAAAAAATAAAGACTTTTTGTTTCAAGTTTATCCAGGAAAGAGTGGTGTTATTCGAGGGAAAGTTGAAATCCCTAAAGATGATTTTATATCGGATAATTCTCAAACATTTGAAATAAATATACCAGAACAAATATCTTGCAAGGTAATTGCTAGTTCTCAAGAAAAATTATTATTAATTAAAACTATTTTAGAGTCCATTTCCGGATCTGAGGGCTTAATTGATATTGACTTAAAAATTAAACCAGAGATTGACAATATCTTTCTTGACAATACGGATGTATTAATTTTACAAGATCCAAATATCTTTTCAATTAGTTCAATAGAAAAGATTAAAAAATTTATTCAAAATGGTGGAAGTATTTTTTGGTTTTCGGGCGAATACTACGAATCATTAAATGAGGTTGCCAGAGAAACCTTCAATTTGCCTAAGTTTAAAGATTTGGTCAAGCTTTCAGGAGAATCCTTTTTTACAGTTAAAATTAATGATCGTGTAAATCCCGTATTTCAAGAGTTAAATTTTCGTGATATAAAATCTGCCTTCCCTCAGATATTTATATACAATAATGTGATCCCTGATAAATCACATAAATCTATTTTATCTCTTAACAATAATGATCCTTTTTTGCTTGAAATTCCATTTTCAGGAAGTAGCATATATTTTTTTAGTTCTTTTTTAGATTTGAGATGGAACGATTTCGGAATGAAAGGTTTATTAATCCCCATGATTTATAGGTTGTTAATGTTTACTGTAATTGATGAACACAATAGTTCTATGATATATATTGATGAGCCTAAAACCATTCGTCTTACGAAAGATTTAATCAATAATAAATGGAAGATTAAATTACCATCAGGCGTCGAAATTCTGGTTATACCTGATTATGATACTGAGCAGTTAATTTTTTCTCAAACTCATGAGTTAGGATCTTATCAAGTTTTTGCAGATGATGAGTTTTACACAGCTTTTTCAACAAAACTTTCACCATTTGAATATCCAAATCTCAGAGTAAATAAATCTAAATTGATTGATATATTTGGCACTGACAGATTTAAATGGATTGATACTGGTACCGATATAATATCGACAATTAAGAATAAAAGGCATGGACGTTCCTTATGGCGAACATTTTTGATTATATCAATTGGTTTACTATTCATTGAATCTTTTCTTAGTCGTCCTAGATTAAACGCGTTGAAAAACATTACAAATGTCTAATAATAATTTTGTTCAAAAAGAAAAAGCCATTCTAGTTGGAGTTATACATGGCAATCTAGATGAAAAAAAAGTCAATCAGCACTTGGATGAATTATCTCTTCTTACTGAAACAGCTGGTGGTGAAGTTGTAGGTTGTATTAAGCAAAAACTAAATAGAATCAACCCATCTTATTTTATTGGAACAGGTAAGGCCAAAGAGGTTATAAATATAGCTAAAGAACAAAATGCATCTATAATAATTTTTGATGATGAGCTTAGCCCATCACATGTAAAAAACTATAATAAACTTTCGGAAGAAATAAAAGTAATCGATCGCAGTGCACTTATTTTAGATATTTTTAAACAACATGCACAAACTAAAGAAGCAAAGACCCAAGTCGAGCTTGCTCAATTACAATATATGCTTCCACGACTCACAAGAGCTTGGACACATCTTGAGCGTCAAATGGGTGGTATTGGTACAAGAGCAGGAGCTGGAGAAACTCAGATCGAAGTTGATAGGCGCTTGGTTCGCACACGTATTTCAAAATTGAAAAATGAGTTAATTAAAATTGATAAAGAGAGGGTAACTCAGAGCAAAAGGAGGAGTGATCAATTTAAAGTTGCTTTAGTAGGTTATACCAATGCTGGGAAATCAACTCTGATGAATGTGATGTCTGGAGCGGATGTATATACCAAAGATCAACTTTTTGCAACATTGGACACTACGGTTAGATCGTTAAGATTAGAAGGAACTCATCAAATTCTATTGAGTGATACCGTTGGATTTATTAGAAAGTTACCACATCATCTAATAGCAAGTTTTAAAAGCACATTAAATGAGGTAACCCTTGCTGATTTAATATTGATTATTCTAGATGTATCTTCAAATCAAATCTTAGATCATTATAAAACTATTATAAGTGTATTAGAAGAACTTGGTGCATCTAGGCATCCAACTTTGGTTGTTATGAATAAAATAGACCAATTAGATCCTACTTCAAAAATCAATCATCTTAAATTAAAATTCCCTGATGGTGTCTTTGTTTCTGCTTTAAATCAACTTAGAATTAATCAACTTAATGATAAAATCATTCAGATGATTGATCAAAACCTTGAAGAGCTTGATCTTTTATTCAGTTATAAAGAAGCAAAGAAAATTGCAATTGCACAAGAAGGTGTTAAAGTAATGGAACGTAAATATAATAATGACCATGTAAAGTTAAAGGTGAAGGGGACAAGAAAGAAAATTGGTCAATTAATAAGGATTTTAGATGATAAAAAAACCTCGAATTAATTCGAGGTTTTTTTATCAATTTACTTTGGAATCGATTTCAAGGATCCGTATTGAAACGGTAGAGGTCTCTAAAAACAGCAGAAGTCCTTTATCTTATTCAAAAAATAAGAAAGGCATGTCTTTTGATTTTAGAAGGTTATCTCAAGTATTTGAGTTTGAAGATCCTGAAATTCAAAGACCAAAGTAAACAATAGTAAATTACATAATAAGTACATCAATTAAAATGAAACTTGAATCAAAATTTGTGCTTCTTATCAATTAATAGATTCACTTGAATGTACTGCTACCGCAACGCTTGCATCTCCAGTAACATTGGTAACCGTACGCATCATATCTAAAATTCGATCCACTCCAAGAATTAATGCAATTCCAGCACTTGGGACACCTACAGCTTCCAAAATAATAATGAGCATAATTATTCCAGCACCAGGGACTGCTGCTGTTCCAATTGATGCCAATACAGCAGTAAATACAATTGTTAATTGAGCTCCTAAAGTAAGATCCATGCCTAATGTTTGAGCAATAAAAACTGCAGCAACTGCTTGATATAATGCTGTGCCATCCATGTTTATGGTTGCTCCAAGAGGTAAAACAAAAGATGAAACTTCTTCAGACACCCCTAGTTCATCTTCACATCTTTCCATGGTTACAGGCAATGTCGCACCACTAGAACTTGTTGAAAATGCCAATAATTGAGCTGGTGCTATTCCTTGATAGAATGTTTTGAGATCCATTTTTGAAAATAATTTTAATACAGCTGTATACGTAATGGCCATTTGAAGGATTAATCCTATAATTACAGCTAGCATGTAATATCCGAGAGCACTTAATAATTCCAAAATATTATTTAAATTATCACCTGCCACGGATGTAATGGTATCGGCTATAAGTGCAAAAACACCAATCGGTGCTACAAGCATAATATTGTCAACAAGCTTAATTACAAGCTCATTGATGCCTTCAAAAAAATCTAGTACTGGCCTACCTTTATTTTTTGGAATTTGAATTAATGCAATTCCTACAATAATAGCGACAAATACGACTTGAAGCATATTTCTATTGTTTGAGGCTGAGCTAAAAACATTATCTGGAACCATATCAACTAAGGGTTGAAGTAGACTACGGTCTTTGACTTTTGCAGCTGCTTCCATTCGACCTGAAGCTGCTGTTTGATAAGTCTCTTGAAGCTTTATTTTCATATCTTCAGGAACCGTATCACCAGGTCGCAATATATTAACTGAAATTAGACCAATGGTGACGGCTACAGCTGTTGTTACAATATAAATAGTAATAGTTTTGCTACCAATTCGCGATAATTTCTTTGTATCGGATAAAGATGCAACACCTGTGATTAGTGAAGATAAAACTAACGGAACGGCAATTAATTTTAGCAAATTAAGAAATATTTTTCCAAACGGCGCAACCCATTGAGTAGTGAATTCAGTTAATCCCTGAGAAGCAGCAAATATCCCGAATAAGAGTCCCATAAGTAGACCGATAATAATTTTCCAATGTAGTTCTAATTTCATAATATCTCTTTTTATTATAATTGTTAAATATAAGAAAGTAATAAAAGAATTGTCATTATTCCCATTGCTTCAAAATAATCAATTTTTCTCCAATTTGTAATATGTGGGATCAATCTATTCCAAAGTATTTTGATTAATAAAACAACAACGAAAGACCCGGTCATTAATGCGATAATATAAGCGTATTGAGCATAGTTTGCCGCTAACCCTCCTTCATCAAATGCTTTTGTTAATTCACCATTTACATGAAAAATCTCTTTCAACTTCTCTATTGAGGATAACCAAGTCATAATAATAAATGTTACAATGATTAGAGGTTTTTTTATTTTACTTTTAGTACTTGGCATAATATTTATTAATTATTCTGGATCTAATGATGTTTCGAACTTTTTTTGATTTCAGAATATTTTTTAAAATACGAATCAGCAACGGATGAAAAAAAGGCTAATAACCGATTCCTCTTATTGCTGTTTTCATTTGTTTTTTTAATAATGGAATAAATTGCAGTATCCATTAGATCTTGGATGTGAGCGAATAATTCGCCAATACTTTTCGAAAATGATTTATTCATTGATAAACTTTAATGCAAGGTTGAGATCCGTTGTTGGAATTTTACAAGCGAAATCTTGACAGATATAATAAGTTGTTTTATCATCAATTGTTTCTTGTGTTACTGTCCATCTTGCCACAGGTGATAATTTTTTTAACGGATCATCAGTATCTTTAAAAATTATTACTTTGTTGGGAACATATTCCGATTTAATCTTTTTTATAGCTGCTTTTGTCTCACTGTTTTTACCAGAACCTACAATAACAATCTCTTTAGGATTATCTGAATTAAATAAAAATGCATTTATCATAGATGCATATCCAGATGGGGTTTGTTGAATCTCATTTGAAAAAGTTGTAAAAATTTTATCTGATATTTCTGCCCACTTAATTTCTCCAGTTATTCGATTTAATCTTGAACAGTTCATGGCAGCAACTGAGTTTCCTGATGGAATCGCACCATCATAACCAGTTTTTGCACGGACAATTAATTTTTCAGAACTTTCACTTCCAAGGAAAAATCCACCATTAGTGATATCCCAAAATTCATTAACCATAATGTCACTTAGCTGGATAGCTTCAGTTAAGTATGTAACATCAAACGTTGCTTCATATAATTCAAGCAGTCCCCATATAAAGAAAGCATAATCATCTAAATGTGCATCTAATCCTGAATTTCCATTTCTATATCTTTTTAATAATCTACCATTTTTATCAGTAAGATTTTTTAGTATAAATTGAGCACTCTTTTCAGCTTGTTGGATATAATCATCTGAATTAAATACATCACCTGCTTTTGCAAATGCAGCAATCATTAATCCATTCCAATCAGTAAGAATTTTATCATCTTTGAAAGGATGAATTCTTTTTTCTCTAACTGAGTGCAATTTTTTTAAAATTTGATTTAATCTATTTTTTGATTCAAGAGTTTTGATAGGGGTTTTAAGATAAAGAATATTTTTTTTGGTTTTAGTGCCTGTAGCTTCATCAATATAATTTCCTTTTACATCTAGACCATATGTTTTTATTAACAATTCTGATTCTTTAGAATTCAGGACATTTTTTATTTCTTCAATAGTCCATAAATAAAATAGTCCCTCTTCATTTTCACTATCAGCATCTTCCGCCGAATAAAATCCCCCTCGCTTATCAGTCATATCTCTTTGTACATATGTCAGGATTTCTTCTGCAGTCTTTTTATATAATTGATTATTTGTAATCTGGTAAGCTTCAGTATATGCTAAAGTTAACATTGCCTGATCATATAGCATTTTTTCAAAATGAGGTAATATCCATTCTTGATCAGTTGAGTATCTATGAAATCCGAAGCCTACATGGTCAAAAATCCCTCCTAATCTTATTTGTTGCAGTGTTTTCTCAACCATTAAAAGAGAAGTCTTATCGCCTGACATATTATGATAACGTAATAGATAAATTAAATTATGAGGAGATGGAAACTTAGGCTTGGCACCAAATCCACCATGAATTTTATCATAACGATTAATAAACTGAGAGTTGGTATTTGATAAAATAGTTTGATTTAATTGACCTCCCACTTTTTTTATATTGCTATCAATAAGATATTTTTTTATTTGATTAGCTGATTGAATTAGTTCATCGCGTTTATTGATCCAAGCATCTGAAATCGCTGGTAAGAGTTCGATCATTCCAGGACGGCCCATTCGTCCCTTCTTAGGAAAATATGTTCCAGCAAAAAAAGGATGTTTGTCAGGTGTCATTATTATGGTTAGGGGCCAGCCTCCTTTTCCAGTCATTGCTTGGCATACAGACATATATAGATGATCTATCTCAGGTCTTTCTTCGCGATCAACTTTAATTGAAATAAAATTGTCATTTAATATTTGTGCTACCTGTTCATCTTCAAAAGATTCATGTTCCATGACATGACACCAATGACATGTAGAATAACCAATTGACAGGAATATAGGCCGATTCAACTCTAATGCTTTTTGAAATGCTTCATCTCCCCATGGATACCAGTCGACCGGGTTATTCTTGTGTTGTAATAAGTAGGGACTTGATTCTTTTGCTAATCTATTCACGTATTGTTTCTCTGGGTTACTATCTTTCAATTTGGTTTGACCAAACAGGTCTGGATATAACCACATAAATGTAATAATAGAAATTAAATAGTATAAAACTTTGCCTTTACTTGTAATTAGCATACTCTAAAATTAATTTCAAGTCCTTATCTTAACCAACATAGAAGAATTTTATGACTCATTTTATTGTAATCCTATTATATTTATTTACTCTTATTGGGATAGGATTATACAAAGCTAAAAAAATCAAAACTCAATCTGATTTTGCCATAGCAGGTAGGTCATTAACTCCATGGGTATTAGTAGGCACTATGTTGGCAACTTGGATGGGGACTGGATCAATCTTAGGTAATGCAGGTAAAACCTACGAAACTGGTTTAGCGGCTCTTATATTGCCATTGGGTAGTGTACTTGGGATTATAATACTGACTCAAATTGCGGGGAAAGTTCGTAATTATGAAAAATTTACTGTACCTGAAATATTAGGAGATAGATTTGGGTCAGGTGCAAGAATTATTTCAGTAATAGCTCTTGTTATAGCTTATATGGTAATAGTTAGTTATCAGTATAATGCAGGTGGAGCAGTACTCAACACTATTCTAACAGATGATCAAGGGCAATCATTAATCTCGGTTGAAACTGGAACAATTATTGCAGCAATATTCATTGTATTGTATACAATGTTAGCTGGTCTTGTCAGTGTTGCTTATACTGATGTCGCAAATGGAATAATTATCTTGCTTTCATTTATTATTGCGATTCCAATTTTCCTATATGAAGCAGGGGGATTTTCCGGCATGGCTTCATCTTTTGCTTCAATGGGAAAATCGAGTCATATGGAATTCTGGGGAGTATACTCAACCTTAGATATCATCAATTTTTGTTTACCACCTTTCTTATTAATTATGGGTGACGCAAATATGTATCAGCGTTTTTTCGCAAGTAAAGATGCCAAAGGTGCTAAGTCTGCAACTAAGATTTTAATTATAGCAGTGGCTATGGCTGAATTGATGATCATAACTGCTGCCTGGATATCTTCTAGCATGATTCCTGATGCTGAAGTTGGAAAATATGTATTGATATATGCATCACATAAGTTTTTGCCAACATTTATTGGTGCAATTATGATGACGACAATTGTTGGCATTATAATTTCAACAGCAGATAGTTTTCTGCTTGTTCCAGCTACAACTTTAATGAGAGATATTTATTTGAATTATATAAACCCTAAAGCCAATGAAAAAAAGATTGTATTTCTCAGTAGGGTTCTAGTTTTGATTCTTGGGATTGTTGCATATATAGTTTCTTTAGGTTTCGCTCGATCTGCTGGTTTTTTTGAAAGGGCACTTTATGCATATACAATTTATGGTGCTTCGATTACTCCCAGTCTAGTTGCTGCTCTATTCTGGAAAGGGGCCACTAAAGCCGGCGCTGTTTCTTCAATTATTACTGGTGCCGTGACTACGTTGTTATGGAAAGAAGCTGAATTTATTAAGAATATTATCCCATCGAATATATATAACAATATGGATGAAGTACTGCCAGCAATCACTTTTTCAATTATATCATTGATCTTAGTAAGTTTAATTACAAAAGAAAAAAATTAAGTTCTATCAATTAGGGGAGGGTTATTTTTTTGTAGAGGGGTTTTTGATTTTATATCTCTTCTGTAATATTCGAAAGATTTTCCAGTGCCCTGCCAATTTTCAATGCGGTTGACTATTCTTATATCTCCTGTAAATTTAGCTGATACACCATTTAGCACATGCCCAGTTACAAAATTAATTCGTTTGCGCTTTTCAGCCCAGCTTAAAAAAACTCGTTTTAGTATCTTAGCATAGCCATTCCCTTTATATTCTGATTTGATAACGAATGCATATGTGTATAGTGTATTCCTTTTTCCAAAATTATCATCCATTCTAGCCCATGGTTCATTGCTTAATTCTTCTAGTGGTACTCCTATAATATAGCCAATGATTAAATCTCGATATCGAGCAATAAATGGCAATGACCCTTCTTTATTGAAGTATTTTTGAATCGTTTCATTCGTTAGAATTGCTTTTTTACCATAATTTTTTTCTAGAGATTTAGAAATAGAAATTAGTTGAGGAAAATCATCTTCTCCCGCCTGGCTTAAGAGTTCAATCTGAAAAATGCCACTGGATGCAATTATTTTGGATTTTGAGACTGCAGAATTACTAAATGAGAGCTGATTCATTAATGGGAATTTAAACGGCTAAGATTATTTTATGGAAATGATACATTCTTTTTTTAGGTTCAACTGTTAAGAAAGTAAATTCAAGGGTAATGAATTCATTTAATTCGCGGATTTTAAAAGAAATAAAGGCTAAGCAGAGTCATCTTTGTGTCGGTTTAGATATTAATCCGGACAATTTTGATAATCCAAATCTATCAATAGATGATTTAAAAGCTCATACGAATAAAGTTATTGATGCAACTAGAGATATTGCTATAGCATATAAACCAAACTTGGCGTTTTTTGAAAGATGGGGTAGTAAAGGATTCCAATGGCTAGAAGAGACAATGCAATATATTGGTCCAGATGTTATTACAATTGGAGATGCGAAGCGTGGTGATATAGGTAATACAGCTAAACAATATGCTACAAGTCTTTTTGATCATTTTGGCTTTGATTCAGTGACACTTAATCCATACTTAGGCTTTGATTCAATTGAACCTTTTATAAAGAATCCAAATAAAGGAGCTTTTATCCTATGTCGTACATCGAATTTGTCTGCTTCTGAAATTCAAGATCTAACTCTAGAATCAAAAGAAGTTTTATATGAACAAATTGCTAAATTAGCCGTTAAATGGAATGATAATGATAATGTTGGTTTAGTTGTAGGTGCTACCGTTCCTGAAGAAATACTTCGAGTTCGAGAAATTGCTCATAATTTGCCGCTACTTATTCCTGGAATTGGCGCACAGGGCGGTGATCTTAACAAAAGTATGAAATACGGTAATCAAAATGGTGTAGCTCTTATTAATATTTCTAGAGGGATTAGTTATGCGGGTGATCTAAGTGAAACATCAATCAGAAAATCAGCACAGGAATACTTAGAAAAAATGCGAGATTTGACTTAATGGAACATAAAGAATATTTAGAAATTTTCAGAGAAACAGGATCCCTTTTAGAAGGACACTTTGTTTTAACGTCTGGACGACATAGTTCTTCTTATTTTCAATGTGCTAAAGTTCTTCAATATCCAAAATATCTAAATTTGTTCTCAAAAATTATTTCAGATCATTTTAAAACTTTAGATATTAATACAGTAATTTCTCCAGCTGTAGGAGGGATTGTAATTGGTACTCAAGTCGGTGGAGAATTAGATAAAAGAACTATATTTGCTGAACGTGAGAATGGGGAGATGACACTTCGTAGAGGCTTTAGTATTTCTAAAGGAGAAAAAGTACTAGTTGTTGAAGATGTAATCACTACAGGAGGTTCAGTTAAAGAGGTCATGGACACAGTTGAAGAATCAGGAGGGGAAGTTGTTGGTGTTGGCGTTATTGTTGATCGAAGTAATGGCGAAGTGGAACTTCACAATAATCAATTCTCCATAGTGAAATTGCAAGCTGAAAGTTTTGACGAAAATGAACTTCCTGATAAATTGGCAGTAATACCGATAGAAAAACCTGGAAGTAGGAGTATATAGATTTGAAAAAATTAATCATTTTATTATTAATTGGAGTTTTATTTATGAGCTGTGAAAAGGATAACGATGTTGCAGTCTTGTCAACATCATATGGCGATATGGTTATTGAATTTTATCCTGATGTGGCACCCATGCATGTGGAGAGTTTTAAAACTTTAGCAAAGGAAGGCTATTTTGATGGAACAACATTTCACCGTGTTATTCCAGGTTTTGTGATACAAGGAGGTGACCCAAATTCTAAAGATGATGATCGGATGAATGATGGTTCTGGGGGACGCGCTGGAAAATATTTTGGTATTGGACGTGAAAAAGACCCTTCCACTTGGACAATCCCTGCAGAATTCAATGATTCATTACATATTAAGGGAACTCTTTCGATGGCTAGATCTCAAAATCCAAATAGCGGATCAAGCCAGTTTTTTATTTGTCATGGACCTACTCCTCAGTTGAATGGTAAATACACTGTTTTTGGGCAAGTTATCAAAGGATTAGATGTGATTGATAAAGTTGTCAATGTGGATAGGCCCAATAAGGCAAATCCTAGCTATCGTGGTTCCGATGGAGATAATCCTTTCGAAAAAGTAACAATGACTGTTAAAATTATGAAGCAAAGCAAAGCAATAGAGGATTAACCTTAATTGAATAGTTTTTTAACAATAGTGTCTAATATGAAAAAAGAACTTTTTATAGTACTGGTTTTATCCTCAAATCTTATTTGGGCCCAAGATTCGCTGCTAACTGATTTGCGTCAGTTCCAAACTCCAGTCACATTGTCAGCAAAAGTAGATGATACAGCTCGGTCTGGCGAGGTAGCAAATGTGGTCGTCAATGCCTCAATGGATGCTGAATGGTGGATATATGCATTAAGGGATCAGGGCCAAGGCCCAGTTGCATCTAATGTTAGTGTAATTTCTGATGTTATAGATAAAGCAGGCATGGTATTAGAGGAAGAGCCAACAGAAAAATATGATGAAGGATTCTTAACTACAACCAAATTTCATCAAGGTGGAGCATTGCTCACCGCACCAATTTTATTGAAATCCAATTTATCTCCGGGTATTTATGATTTGGAAGTTTCTGTGCTTTTTCAAGTCTGCAATGCCACACTATGTTATCCTCCAACTGTTGAGAAATTAATTGTTCCAATAGAAATTGAATCGGGTCCTGTTAGAGATGATCATACAGAAATGATTATGGCGCCAATCGTAGTTGGAGGTTCTGGTGATATGAATCTTAATGCAGAAATAGAAAAGGGCTTTTTCTCTTTTGTTTTATTGGCCATATCGATGGCCTTTTTATCATTATTAACCCCGTGTGTTTTTCCTATGATTCCAATTACAGTTTCATTTTTTTTACATCAAGGAGAAGTTGGAGAACGTAAGCCGCTAAATAATGCGATAATATATACTTTAGGAATCATAGCAACTTTTTCGATTCTTGGTTTTATTTTAGCTCTTACCTTGGGCGCTTCTGGCGCAAACCAGTTAGCAGCAAATCCATGGGTTAATTTATTTATAGCTGCTCTTTTTATTTACTTCGCTTTATCTCTATTTGGGATGTATGAGATTGAAATGCCTGCAAAATTGAGAGAACTTTCCCTCAGACAAGAAGGCCGAGGTGGAATAATAGGTACTCTTTTTATGGCTGTAACATTTACTTTGACAAGTTTTACATGCACTGTACAATTTGTAGGCTTATTGCTTGTTGCAGCATCTCAAGGGTATTGGTTCTGGCCATTTATTGGAATGGTGGTTTTTAGCGCAGCATTTGCTTTTCCATTTTTCTTTCTTGCTCTATTTCCCCAATATCTAGTCAAATTGCCAAAATCAGGAGGTTGGTTAAATTCTGTTAAAGTTGTTATGGGATTCCTAGAAATGGCTGCCGCATTTAAATTCTTAAGTAATACTGATCTTGTCTGGGGCTGGGGCTTTTTCTCTCATAATGCAGTGCTAGCTGTTTGGGCCGTTCTTATGTTACTCACAGGTTTTTATTTATTAGGAAAAATTAAATTGCCACATGATTCTGTATTGAAAACAGTAAGCGTACAAAGATTAATGATTAGTACTGCATTTTTAACTTTTGGACTTTACCTTACGTCAGGGTTATTTGGTCAACGTATACATGGTCTAATCTATTCCTATTTACCGCCAATAGTTGAAGGAGAGACGGGCGCTGTAAGAAGCAATGGTCAATCTATTTCTGATGAATTTACTTGGTATAGAAACCTTGAAGATGGATTAGCAGAAGCGCGTGCAACTGGAAAATCAGTTTTTATTGATTTTACAGGATATACGTGTACTAATTGTCGTTGGATGGAAGCTAATGTTTTTACTAAAAATGAAGTCAGGCAAAGATTTGGAGAAATGATATTAGTCCAATTATATACTGATGGAGGCCCTAATCACCGTGAAAATCAAGAATATGAGATTGAACGATTTGGGACTGCAGCATTACCTTATTATGTTATTTTGAGCCCTGAAAATGAAGTAATTACTACATTCCCAGGTATGACAAGGAATCTAGGCGATTTTATAGATTTCTTAGATGTTGGTTTAGATGAATAGATGATTATGAAAAAAATGAAGATCTTATTAATTATGTCATTTTTTCTTGCAATTGGTTGTGGCCAAAAAGAAAAAATAAAGTTAGCTCAACAAAAGTCGATATCCGTTCAAAAACCTGTTCAATTAAAAAATCAGCCCAAGCGACCAGATTATGCGATTAAAGCACCTGACTTTACTTTAAAAACAATTCAGGGAGAGCTTTTTAAGTTGAGTGAAAATAAAGGTAAGGTGATATTGCTTAACTTTTGGGGCACATGGTGTGGCCCATGCCGACGTGAGATTCCCGATCTCAATAAATTGATCAAAAAATATCAAAAAGATGGTTTGGAAATTGTGGGGATTACGCTTAAAAGATCATCATATGAAACAGATAGCACAATTGCAGATTTCATGAATGACTGGGGTATAAACTACACGATTTTAACTGATATCAACAATTATGAAACTCAAGTAGTGACGGCTCATTATGGGCAAGCAATTGGTCAGCCAATTACAGGAATTCCCACAACCTTGATTATCGATAGGGAAGGTTATATTGTTAAAGGCTATGTTGGTCCAAGGTCAGAAGAAATATTTTATAAAGATTTGAAACCTTATTTATCTTCAAAATCATAGCCATTTTTTCAGTTTTCAATTATAATCCATTCATCGAATGAATAAAAAATTAATAATATTAAGTTTTTTACTTACCGCCAATTTAATAGCTGAAGAATATTGGCAACAGTTTGTGCAATATAGGATGAGTGTAAAACTTGACACCTCAGTACATACTATAGGTGGTCACTCAACAATTACTTATAAAAATAATTCTCCGGATACATTACACCATTTTTACTTAAATCTCTATGCTAATGCATTTCAAGAAGGGACCGTAAAGCACAGAGAATATTTAGCAGGATTAGGTCGAGCTTCTCGAGGAGCACGTTTTAAAAAAGGAATGGACCCTTATTTTAGTAATTATGATATAAATAATTTTCTTATTGCAACAAATGGCAATACGCTTACGGATACATTTAATATTGATGACACTATTTTATCTGCGAAACTTTCTAAAGGTTTGGCACCGGGTTCTTCCATGACAATTGATTTAGATTGGACACAACATGTTGGAAAATTTTCTGAAAGAGCAGGACGAGTAGGAGATCAATATAACTTTGCCCAATGGTATCCTCGTGTTGTGGTATATGATGAAAATGGCTGGTTCAATGAACCATTCCATGCAGAAGGTGAGTTCTACGGTGAATTTGGTACTTATGAAGTAACTATGGATGTGCCAAAGGGATATATTATTGGTTCTACAGGAACAGTAACCAGCGGGGATCCTGGATGGGAAGAAGTTCGAGTTGATACGAGTCAAAAATTTTCTAAATGGCTTAAAGAATTCAAAACCAATCGTATCAAATATGATGTAGACGAAAGAAGAGTTGTTTCTTTCTATGCGGAAAATGTTCATGATTTTGCCTGGGTGACAACGCCTAATTTTCTTTATGAAAGTGGTGAATGGAATGGAATTGCTGTTCATGCTTTATTTAATCAAAAAAATGGGAAAAAATGGACAAATAAAGCAGTCGCAAGGACTGAAAGAGCAATTGAGTGGTTGAGTACAAAGTTTGGTATGTATCCTTATCCACAGGTCACAAATACAGATCGTCTAGCTGGTGGAGGTATGGAATATCCCATGTTGGTAATGGATGGTAGTGAATCTGAGGGCTTAATCCTCCATGAAGTAGGACATATCTGGTTTTATGGTATTCTTGGAAATAATGAAGTACGAGAAGCATGGATGGATGAAG
>CAYRYZ010000017.1:0-26418 GCA_964428745.1 uncultured bacterium
TTCTCCCACATGGAGGCATAGATCATTTTAGGATTAGAGTGAGCGATCACTACATCATTAGCCCTCGTATCATCATTGACATATAAAACACGCTCCCACTCTTTGCCACCATTGGTAGTGCGATAAATTCCTTTAGAAGTGCTTTCAGACCAAAATTTTCCCATAGCAGCAACAAATACAATATCCGGATTAAGTGGATGAACTGCAATTTCACCAATATGCCATGTGTCTTCCAACCCTAAATGTACCCAGGTCTCTCCGCCGTCATCTGAGCGATAAATACCGGTACCTGGCATTGTAAAATTTCTGTTTTTACGTAGGCTCTCACCGGTACCCAAATATAGGATATCAGAATTAGAAGGGGCTATTGCAATATCCCCAATACCCAAAGTTGGCTGGTTTTCAAAAATGGGTTTCCAATCCAATCCATTGTTTGTAGTCTTCCATAAATTTCCTGATCCAAAAGCAACATACATGGTTCCTGGATTATTCGGATCCCCCTGTAAAGCTTCTACTCGTGCTGAATTTGTGACCGGTCCTGCTAAAATCCATTTTACCTGAAAAGGGGTGTTCTCTTTCTTGTTTTTATATTCTTCAAATGAGGAAAACAGCGGATTTTCTGATTCTTGTGCACTAGGGAAATCGCTCAAGAATAACACTGCTAATGGCCAAAGATATTTCATATGCTCAATTAATAATAATAATTAGTTCATAGCATCAAAAAGATAGCTGTACTTAATCACGAATGATTTAGTGCTATTAGCAATTGGAATGCCATCGTAGTCCTGTGTTTGATTGTAAACAATATATAGACCCGTTGCTGCAGATTGTTGCCAGATGAATCGCCAATTCATGGAATATTGATCAGATTGATTATTATACTGAAGTAAAGATTGAATATACATTTTTGCTGTAATTGCATAGGTTATACGTGATCGAACTAAATGAGTATTAAAATTACCTTGAGGTAAAATTACATCATTATATTTTGAAATTATTTCAGAAGTAAATCTATCGCCAAATCTAAAACGAAGAGTTGTATCAGTATTTTTTCTCTTACCGCTAAAAAACCCACCTACCTTATTTACCACAATTAAGCTTAAAGGTTTAGTAAGGTTGGTGTTAGTTCTTATATGTAATTCCTTATTATTGTATGTTCCTTTAGGCACCATAATATTAGTAATAATTGGAAATTCTTCTTCAACCCCCTCTTTAGTGAAATTAATCCCCGTATCTATTCGAAACCCATTGCGGAACTCCCAATGACTATCAATATGTAAAAATCCAGTTTGTTGAAAACCGCCATTTAATTTCCAATAACCCCAGTATGTAATATGGGGGCGTATTTCTAATAACCCAAATAAGTCTTTAGGACGAGTACGATTTAAAATTCTAAATAGTAATTTCCTATAACCCAATCGCTTAACAAAACCCATTCCAGGATTAAAATTTTCACCTACTTCAGAATATCTAATCTGATTAGTAAATGCCTGTGTGTTTCGATTTGCTTCTAAAACATAAGAATAGGTTTCTTTATTATCAAAATCTGGTGCCGGATCTGTTATAGCAGCAAAGGCTGTTAATTGGATAGTCTCACCAATCCCAAGAGCACCATCAAAAGAATATGCGTTATTTGTATATCCGTTATCACCTAAGCCTTGACGATTAGTCATCATAGCTCCAAAATGAGTTCGGTTCGGTAACTCTTTTTTTAAACGTAAAATACTATAATTGTCTCCCTCAGAAACATCTTTTATTTTTTTGGTACGCATATTTAAGGCACCTACTTTCATTCCTCCAATATTTCCAGTTAAACGTCCACCTCCTAATATAGGTGCTTGTTTTCCGTTAACAATTCCGATTCTACGGCTAAAAAACATTTCAATATCTGGGCCATAATATGTGTTCTCTCCAGCTGAAAAAAGTCCAGCATTTTCTAAAAAAAAGCCTCTTTTTTCAGGAAAAAATAAACTAAATCTATCCAAGTTTATCTGTTGCTCATCGGCTTCAACTTGAGCAAAATCTGTATTATATGTAAGATCCAATGTTAAACTTGATGTTAATCCTACTTTCGTATCTAACCCAAAATCATTATTAGATATACTTAATGATTCTTCTCCTTTCACTTCGTTTTTATTCCCAAGCACATAAGGCATAACTTTTAAATTTCTACTAGACGGAACATTTATACCTGTAATTGTACCTGCTAAAGCTAAACGATTTAAACTGAATTGTCTTGGAATAGGAGACCAAAAGACATGTTCATTCCGCCTTGCGATTGTTCGTTGAAAATTTGCACCCCATGACTGATATTTTTCATTAGTAAAACGCAAAGTTTTAAATGGTATTGCAAATTCTGCACTCCAACCATATTCACCTATCTTAGTTTTTACTTCCCAGGCCGCATCCCAGTTAATATTAAAATTTGCACCAATCCCTACTGATTGCCTAGTGCTACTAATGGACATACCTTCGCCGCCACCGCTTACTTGTGCATCATATTCAATTCCACCTGCATTTGTACCAAAAACAAACCCATTTTGTTGATCTTTATAGGTATCAAATATAAATTTAAAACTATCTGTATTATCTAAAGGAGCATCTCTCCTAGTATCAGTTATAACTATTTTACTAGGGTCGGAATCATAACAAATTACAGAAACATAAAAAGTTTTTTTAGAATACATAATCTTAACAATCGTTTGTTCTGTAGAAGGGTTACCTTCGTCAGGCGATTTTTGGGTAAATGTATTAATTGTAGATATACCTTCCCAAGCTTTGTCATTTATAACATCACCATCAATAGTAGGTAAAACTTTGGCTTCATTAACTAATGAAGTATTTTGAGCAACCAAATTTCCAAATACTAATAAAAAAAAAATGTTAAATCTTTTCATCAAATTAAACTTATAAAGAATTATTTACGTAACATGGCTTTAGAAAAACGTGATTCAGGAATATTAATATCAAATGATATTTCATTAATGACCCATTCTGTTCCCTTGCTATTACGTTTTAATTCATCTTTATAAATAAAACGTGATGGAAACCATCTCCCCTGAATCTTCTTTACACCTGTCATTGTTGCAGTTTTCAATAGTTTACCACTTTTAGCATATAGTTCTTCTTTCATTGGTAATAAATATTCTGTATCTATCCATGCCCTACGCATGGGATAAGATAATCCCTTAACCTTTGCTTCTAGTAACATAATCCAATGCTTTCTACCATTAATATTAATTGATCCTTCAAGAGTTGCTTCATACAAATCTTGTAGCGGCTTATCTTCCATCATATCATTATAAGACATATCTGAACCCATAACTGATTGTCTAAGCATGTGGCCAGAAATCTGAATAACACGATCTGTCTGTGGTGAATATGTCCAAAGCTTATCGTCTAATTTCAACATTTTTGTTCCTGCTTCTCGAGGAGGTGAGAGATATTCTGTAAAAGCTTGATCAATGCCTATTACCCAGTTCCTAGATTCAATGGTACGAGTAGATCTTCTTCCATGAACAATCATTTTACTTTTCATTATTCGACTTTTTGCATTCAGATTTTTATCCATAGCGCTAATAATTTGTTCAACTGTCATTTGACTTTTTTGACCAAATAATAAAGTAAACAATAATAATGATAATCTTATTATCATGTTTCAAGGTCCTTGAATAATTGTGCCATTTCTCTTTTGTAAACCGCCATTCCTGCAAGCATAGTGCCCAAAACAGTTGCCAGAACACCTGGGAAAAACCCTATATAGAATAGATCAGTAGTTACTTGTGCATAGAAAATATTCGGCATAATCATTGATGAATTTGATAGCGCTTCTACACCTTTGGTATAATCTATTCCATTTTCTTGAACATAATAAGTAATTGCTATTCCTATTCCAGTCCCAAGAATTGTACCAACAAAACCAATAATTAAAGATTCAGTAATTAATGAACGATAAACATGCCCTTTGGGTTCTCCTATGGCTAAACGGAGACCCACTTCTCCATAGCGCCGTAGTCCATTCATTAACCCCATGTTCCATAACACAACCATAACAACTACCAAAAATATGCCACCCATAATTGCCAACATTGCATTACTAATATCTACCATACTTCCCATTTGATTTCCATCTCTAAGAGCAAGCATAATAGGGCTAAACATATCAGAACTATCGCTATTTGTTGCGTTAAAGCTGGTTCGCAAATCAACAGTTTTTTGATCATCATAATATAGATCATGATAAAACCCAAAAATTGCAGAAGCAGCATTATTCATATCTAAAGCACCCCTTGCACCAGAAATATCCACTAACATCATTTGTTTATCTGTCTGCCCTTTTCTCAAATTAAATGTTCCCGTAACATCAAAATTATAAGTAGTAAAAGCATTATCCATAGTTGAGCCAATGAATGTAACTTTTTCACCAACTGAGACATTAAGTTGAGATGCAAGCTTTGAACTAATAATAGCATCATTTTTACTAGAGGGTAGATTCCCTTCTATAAGATTTTTCCCCAGCTCCCAAATCTCAATTTGTCTAGACTCTTCAGAAAAAAAATCGATTCCCATCGCAATTACAGGTCCTTGCGTTTTGGTTTCACCCTTTTCATCTGGAACATCTAGAAGCCCTGCAAATACAATTCTAGGTGTCCAGAAAAAATCTGGGTATTCAATTTCTAATTGGTCAATCATTTCATCTGAATCAAGTAAGGCTAAATCATTAGGCATGAGTTGACTTTCTTCATTGTAAGCCTGAGTAATCACTTTTTGATGACCTGTTAATATGACTGCAGTATCTAGTAGCAGACTATTCATCATACCTCGCATAAAACCACTACCAAATACAACCAATGCAACTGTTAGAGCAATAACTAGTAGGGGGAAGAAACTTCGCGTGCGATCACGAATTAATCCCTTTGATAAAAACTTAATCATGCAATTGCTTTTCCTCGAAGAGCATCTGTTGGTTTCATATGAGAAATTTTTCTTGATGGCATATAACTAACAATTAAAACAATAATTGATACTAAAATTGTTGTTGAAAAGATAAGTCCAATAGAATAAACCGGTATAAGTCGTTTAGCCATAATTAATCCCATTTCAGTATAATCAATAGGAAGAGGAATGCCATTTACTCCAAAGTATAATAATACAGGCCCAAATATTATTAATGTTGCAGTCGCCGACAATACAGCATTTAATCCTCCTTCAAGTGTAAATAGCATTACAACTCGTGAGCGAGTCATCCCTAAAGCCATAAGTGTACCAATTTCTTTACCTCTTCTAAATATTGATAATACTTGCGCATTAAAAATCCCCATTGCTGCTAATGCTAATAGAATCATAAACATGATCTGTGCTCCAGGCTTATCAGCTTCAATTATTGCCTCCATATCTTGGACAAGATAATTGACATCTCTAATAATCCAGTCTCCTTTATTATTAACCTCCTTTAATCCTGTTTTATAGGTTACGTATGTTGCCTGTTCTTCCATGGCAAGCATAGATTGAGCGATATCAAGTGAAACCCATATATGACCCATATCTAATTTGAAATTTTCAGTATCCATTATATAGACAACTGTACCTTCATTAGCATCATAAGTTCGATTCACATCTAACCAACGGATTGTAAAGGAATCCCCAACTTTCAGTTTCGTATTTCTAGCCATCCCTTTTCCAATCAATACAGGAATCGTTCCATCATTAAAACCATTTAATGATTGTGTTGGCATATTGACAATATTCTGATCTGGTGGAATTCCTTTTAATATAGCCGGCATAATACGGCCCCCAGGATAAATAGAAGCTTGACTTACCAAAACTGGAAAGGCTTTTTTTTGATCAACAAGCAATTTTATTTCACTTGGGATAATTGCATGAGCATCTTCAAAAGACATTGGGTCGAGAGGGTCATAATTTGGGTGCCAGTATGCGCCACCAGCAATTTCCGTATCGATCGTTACATTTTTAGCGTGCTGAAGCATACCATCATACATACCCGACATTAATAAAATGATAAAAAAAGAAAATGAGGTAACAAAAACATTTAATATAGTTCGTAACCTTGCGCCAAGTAAATTTTTCAGAGCTATTCTGATTAACATAATTTTAGTTAATTATATTTAGGATTTTTGACTTGTTCATCTTTGTTAATCTGTCCATCATCTAAATGTACAATTCTTCTTAAATAACCCATTATTTTTTCATCATGTGTAGCAAAAACAAAAGAAGTAGATAATTCTTTATTTAACTCTACTAATATCTGCATTATATGGTGTGAATTTTCAGCATCTAAGTTTGCCGTTGGCTCATCGGCCATAACAAGTGCAGGTTGGTGGACAATTGCTCTTGCAATAGCAGTTCGTTGACACTCGCCACCACTTAGCATATTAGGTTTTGAATTGCGCTTATCCCCAAGTCCTACCCATTCTATAGCCTGATTTACTTTTTTTTCTCTTTTATTAGAATCAACTTTATTTAGTATAAGAGGTAACTCTACATTTTCAAATACAGTATATACTGGAAGTAGATTATAACTTTGGAAGATAAACCCCATGTGCTTCCGTCTAACAGTTGCACGCTCATTATGTGTGGTTTCGTCCATAGAATATCCTAAAACACTAACATCCCCTTCTGTTGCTGAATCTAATCCTCCAATAATATTCAATAATGTTGTTTTACCAGAGCCTGATGGCCCAACTAAGCCTGTAAACTCTCCTTCATTTAGAGTTAAATCAATATTTTTTAAAGCAGAGAAAAATCCCCCACCAACAGGGAAGTTCTTTGTTACATTATTAATTATTATTACACTATTTTGTTCATTCATTGTATTCCTAGTGGTTATATATAATTGTAAAATGAAGTAGGTTACCAAACCCTGATAGGCTTGTAGGAAGATGCTCCTGATATAACTCATGATCCGATATTTTTGGATTAGCAGATAATGAAAGATTCAAACTAAACCGATCGTAAGTTATTCCCCATCGCAAATAATAATATGATTGGCTCTTCTTCCAATCTAATTGTGCAACTGCCATAACTTGGTGAAGCAAACCAATAGGCATGGATGCCATCAAAACAGAATAAGTTTCATTGATATTTTTTATTGAATCCAAATGAAAGTTGTCTCCTGGACTACCATTAATTTGCATGCTTTCTGCCATTATTAATACACCATTATATATAGGCAATGTATAATCTGCTCCTAAAGTTACTAGGTTATATAAATCATTTTTTGAGGATGAATAATTAGATGAAAAAAAAGAAGCACCCTCAAACCAAAAACCAATTACTCCATCATATCTATAATCTAGGGCAACTCGCGAATGTGATCCTGACATAAAAATTGGAAATAATCCTACTTGATTTATGGATTCAATTTTTTCCTTATGAAAGGTTAATCCCCATTCTCCAGAATTTCCTGAATACTCAGATCTGATACCATAGGAAAGTGCATCTGAATTATTATTAATCACCCAAGTCCAAAATGATAATAAGTTATTTGGAAAAAATTTTAATCTAAAAGCTTCAACTCCTTCTGTTTGCCCAGTTGGATCCCGCGGGTCAATTGTATCAAACCAAGATGTAGGTCGTAAAATTTGAGCTGGTCCAAATGCAATTTTTTGTAAGCCTAATCTTGCTTCTAACTTCTCTGTTGAATATCGAATCCACCACCGGTAAGGCTTATCATAGCTACTCAATAATGTTTTATCTGAGTACATTCGATTAATTTTGTGAGCCCATTCTATATCAATTAATCTTTCATTTGATAAGTAATTAATAATGGATAGGGTTGGTATGTATCCAAGTTGACTTTCAAATGATGATTGAGTTTTTAATGGATCATCACTAAATAGATTATTAGACCAAAATTGACCTTTCAACAATATATTTTGCCCATTAATAATTGTATTAATATTTAAATACAAAAGTAAAACGCTAATTAAAACTATTCTAAAACAACTAGTTTGTCTCATCATTCAATAGTAGTTAGTTCTCTTTTCATCATATTTCCAATTTCATGGTCTGGGTTAATAATTAACCCTCTATTAAGATAAAGCGAGGCATTCTTATAATCTTTTTGCTTTACTTTTACAGCTGCTAGAAAAATATATGCTTCTAAAATTGCAGGGTCGAGTTCAATTGCCTTTACTAGATGTTTTTCCGCTAAAATATAATTTTTCTTTTTATAAAAAATATCCCCAATCCCCAAATGAGCAGATGCATTATATGTATTAATTTCTAATGATTTTATATATGCTTCTAGCGCAATGTCTAGCTGACCATTTCTTGCTTGAGCATTTGCAAGCCCTGCCCAACCATTCCAATCTGATTTATTAATTTTTACTATTTCGCCATAAGTTACTACTGCATTTGAAAAATCATCTGTCAACAAATAGGTGGATGCTAGTCCTTTACGCGCTTTATGATTATTTGGCCATATGGTTAATGATTTTTTATAAAGTTTTAGAGATTCTAAAAATGATTTTTGGTTAGATAAAGACTGAGCTCTGTATGCTAATGCTGTTGACCATCTTGATCTTATTTTATTTTGATCTTTTCCAGATTTAGATAAAATATCTATTATATAAGACGAAATCATATTTTCATGCCCACTTAATAAATCTAAATAAGCTAATGATACACTCTTAATATCCAAATCATTGCTAGTGGAAAGATTTAATAGATTCTTTATGAGTGAGGCATTATGCTCATTTGCATTATTTGACATATAAGCCGTTGCTAGGCCTGCAAAAACTTGTGCAGGAGGATCAGACTTATTACCAATCAACTTAACTAAGTCCTCCATTGATTGTTTACCATCTAAGAAAGACAATAGTGATAACTCTAATTTATTTAGTGGTTTCAATTCTCCATACCATATTTTTATCTGCTTGATTACATCTTTACTCGATAGATTTGAATGGCATTGAACACATGCATTAGTAATGCCAAACTTTTTGTCTAAATCTGGCCGTGGTATTGATATAGTATGATCAGCGCGTGAAAATTTTAATAAATCACCAACAGCACGATGCTGTTGAAATGGCATGTGGCATGATGTACATTGACTGCCTGAAGAATTTTCGCTGTGAAAAGTATGATTAGGAATGTCCAATGATATTGCAACATGGCATGATGTACACTGCCCATTATCAAACCGACCTTTTAAAGGGTTACGGTTCACATCTTGATAGCTGTTTGAATGAGGATTATGGCAATCAATACATGTCATAGATCCATTTATAAAACAATCGCTAAAAATATGATTTTGTTGATACCCAAATGCTCTAATTCGTCCATCAGGATAATATGGATTACTACCCAACATAGAAAATTTTGTGCTAAAATAATTATCAAAATCCATTCCTGATAAATACCCTGGACGAATCATATCTTTCAACGCATGACACTGTGAACAAACATTTACACTTTCTTCTTTTGATAGTGTTGAAAGTGAACGCATTCCTGTATATCCTTTGACTATTGTTTTACCATATTGCATTAAGGATACGTGTTCTTTGCCTGGTCCATGACAAGATTCACAATTAATTGATAAATCAGTAAACTTTGTTTCGTATGCTCCTTTGCTAATTACAAAGGTTGTAACAATTTGGCTGCCATGGCATTGTTGACAATTTTGTTTTTCTTCAATGGCACCCAAAACCCTGTTGGGCGGCCATTCTGACAATTCTCTTGGTGAAATATTATTAGTAGCTGGCACCCAACCAGACAGATTGTTTGATTCCAAAAACCAAGTTCTTTTTCCAGGATGATAATCAAAAGGCAATAACCTCATTGTACCATCAGGAAAAAACCCAAAATATGATTGAGTTCCTCCACCATACAAATGACCTCCACCAACCACACCGATTACTTCATATTTCTGTTCGGGGAACCCGTTTTCTTGTGCACTAAAAAAATAACGATTATTCTTTTTATAAGGTATAAACCATCCATTTTTAATTGCAATTTTTTTCCCATTAAAAGGAGCAAGAATACGATCTGCGGTGGGTTTACCACCTGCTTTTCCATGGGTTGATTCAAGCCAACTATTATATTCGTTTATATGACAATTGGAACAGGCTTTTGATCCAACGAATTGATCTTGTTGCCCAAACAATAATTCATTCCACAGAGTGATAGCAATTAATACTAACCTCATAAACAAATATTAATTTTTTGACCAGTCAGGAGGGTTGCATTGACAAAATTTTCTGATTTGTGATACATATTCAACGATTTCCTGCCTGCTCAATTTCTGACCCCATGGTGGCATAAAATGACTTTTATTCATAATCTTTCCTCCACCATAAATCGTGTCAAATAAGGTATTATCAGATCGCAAGCCAATCGTCTCTCCATCTGTAAAGTTTCCAGGAGATACAGAAAGATTTGTAGCATTAAAACCGCTACCATCACCTAAGATTCCATGGCAAGGAGCACAATTTGCATTGTAAGTAGTTTCAACTTTATATGGAGGGTTTGTAATTAAATTAGCATATTTAGATTTTGAATTAGAGTTTTTTGAAGATAAATAAGATTGAATCAATCCCATTAAATTATTAGGCATCTGAATTTTGGGCATAATGCTTTCCGGAAGAACCATGTGTGGCATCTCAATCGCCATTTTAATATACCCATCTGAAAGTCGGGCCCCAGCAATGCTAAGATCAGGACCTATTTTCCCACCTTTACCATTCAATTGATGACACCCAAGACAAGCTAAATTATCATTTAAAAGCTTTTCTACTTTTTGCGATTGAAAGGCACTTATAGGCTCAAGCTTCGTTTTCATTTTTGTTTGACCAAGCCAAGATTTAAGTGTATCAATTTCTAAATCTGTTAAATCATAATTTGGCATACGACTTCCTGTCCCAGGGAAATATCCATGAGGTCTAATAGCTGGAGTGTTTCTTAAATAATCAATCAACCATGATGTTTTAGTTCTCATCTTTTGTGCGCTTAAATCAGGTGCATTATGTGATACAAACCAATTTTTTTCTCCTGACATCGTATGACACCCTAAACAATTTTGCGAAAGAAAAATAAGTTTTCCTTCATTATGTGTAATATTCGGATATTTTTTTTCTACATTTTGTAATTGTTTTTCTAATTGATTCCTTTTTGTTTGGGCTTTATAAGAAAGAAAACCAACTATATTTTTGATCGTATTGTCATCTTTGGAATTATTTTCATTGAAAAATGTAGGCATTGGTGATTCTTTAGGGACATACAAGTCTGGATGTAATAATAAATCGTATAACCAATTGTTTGTTAACCTTACACCAGCATCCGTAAGGTTAGTAGATTTTAATAAGCCAACATCATCTAATTTGTGGCATACTGTACATTGATAATCATTATGAATTATTTTAAAACTTTTATTATTTGGTTTTATACGCTTGGATTCTAACTTTTTATTATCTGGTAATTTTTTTCGAGACATAAGATATTTTGTTAATGCCAATGCTTCATTATCTGAAAGTCCAAAATTTGGCATTCTTGATTGTCCTATATGATATCGAATTTTTTTTGGTGATTTCAAATAGTCATATATAAAAGCTTCATTATATTTTATTCCAGAGTAGCTTAGATCCGGTGCGCGTTTCTTTACAATTTTTGATGGTTCTAAACCACTGTGGCAGTTACCACATCCTAATTCACTCATAAGGGAACTCTGAGCTAAAATCATTTGGCTTTTAACAAATGAAAATAAAAGAAATATTAGAGTTGTTCTACCAACCAAATTGAAAATCCAATACTGGCAACAAATGTGCTTGAACGCCAAACGGATATTCTCCAGCAATAAGTTTATAACCGAAAAGCATTCTGAATTTTTTACTTTTTGACCAAATTAAAAAACCTTTATGCTCAAAAGCATATCGACCCCTACCATTTGGCATTAAAAACATGTCATAATCAATTATATAAAATAATTTTTCATTGATTTCACGGAAATACTCACCCCCTAGCTTTAGTAATAATCCATTAAAATAAATAGATAATCTCGGGTAGGCTATTGGTAGATCAATAGTTGCATCATCAGATAAGTTTTTTCTATTTAATGCAACCCCGCCGCCGCCATTTAGAGTTAATCTTCCTTTTTGTGCTGAACCTGAAGTAGCAATTAATTCCCCATAAAGAGAAATCATTTGTGGAATATTAAATTCTGGGGAAATCAATGCAAACATATCTGGGGCCCCTAATTCTTTCCCTAGAGGACTTTGTAACCATTTCATCCCTATTGATGGATACCCCAATTGAAATCTTTGAGCAATTGTCCACTTATTAAAGGAAGGGCGAATTTGTTTAATTGAGACTGTTGGCATAAGTATAAATTTATTTACAGCTAGCTCTGTACCATTTTGAAGACCCATTTTAAATGGAGAAAAAAGGCCGATTTCCTTACGACCTTTATCTATTACTGCAGCAGATTCATGCCCCCATTGAGCTTTACTTACTGAAATTATTAATATTAATAAAATCACTTTCTTCACTTGATTACCCATAATGCGCTAACTGGAATGTGATCTGATAGCTTTGTTGCTTCTTGGTGCGTAATACCACTAGACCAAGATGTATTAGTCCAAAGATAATCTAATTTTCGATCCAATACTAAATTCTTATCAGGGCTATGCGTAAAGTGTTTTAATTCTTGAGCTTCATATTCTTCAAGAGAAATTGCTGGTTTATAAGTTTTATATAATTCAGAAAGCCATGTGATCTCTGGAGCAAAATATGCACCTTCCTTGTGTTCGGTATCTTTTCCAGAATGATATGATTCATTCTCACATTGATCTTCTAAACAATAATCTATTTTTGAGGCATTAGGCGGTAGCTCATTCAAGTCACCTCCAGCAATAAAATTTTGACCATTTTCTACTATTCCATCTAAAATATTTTTAAATCCCTTTATGTGTTTTAGTTTAGTATCATCAGTAGCAAATGCCGTTAGATGTGTATTAACTACATAAAATGATGTGTTTGGCATGTTTATTTTGGTTTTTAGAACATTTCTTCTTAAATAAAAATATTTTGTTAGTTCATCTTGATCCCCACGAAGTTCTAATTGATACCGTTCAGCATCTTTGAGCTCCCATTTTGATAAAATAAGATTCCCCGTATTTACCCTACCTAACCCATCAGCTAAAATAACTTGAGCTTCCCACATTGATGCATATGCGCCATAATTCATACTGGTATGGTTCAATAACCATTGAGCTTGATCTATATAAGCTGTCTTTTTCGATTGTACATCAACTTCTTGTAGTAAAATAATATCTGGATCTTCTAAATTTATTTTATTTGCTATTCCTTCAAGGCCAGTTGTCACTTCTTTTTTTGTTAAAATTACTCTATCTCCACAGCCATCACCGAAAAATCTTAATCGAGCTACACCAAAGCGAATATTCCATGTCATTACCTTTATAGTTTTTTTTGATGAAAAATCTTTGATTTTAGATGCTCTATACATAACTGCATCTTCAACTTCTTCAAAATGATTAGCAATTGGTTCACAGGAATAGAAAAATACCCCTATAGAGCACAGTTTAAAAAACTGTATAATATGATTGAATAGAAGCCTATAGTTCATAATTATTTGAATTTACAACGTTCTATACCGGTTGCAAACAACACTACTTTTTCATTATGGTTAATCCAGTTCATTTTTAATAATGTATTATATGCGCCCCATACTACGCCGGCTTCAGCGCTGGCATTTAAATTGGCCAATCCATTGAATTCTTCTGTTAAATCAGATAGTTTATTCTCGGCTACAGCAATTGCTATACCATTACTTTTGTATAAAATATCTAATATCCATGAGCCACCTAATGGCCCAGGTACATTTAAACCTAAAGCAATCGTATTACTATTTTCCCAAAATTCTGTTTTATTATCTAGGTTTTGAAATGCTTTTACAACTGGTGCGCAACCATCAGATTGAGCTGCAACCATTTTGGGTAGTTTACCTTTTACCCAACCTAGGCCTTTTAATTCAAGAAAAGCCTTCCACATACCAATCAGCCCAGTGCCACCGCCAGTTTCATAAATAATTACATCTGGGAATTCCCAACCTAATTGTTCAGCAATTTCATACCCCAATGTCTTTTTACCTTCAACTCTGAAAGGCTCCTTTAAGGTAGAAATATCAAACCAACCTTCTTTTTTTTCTTTTAACATTTGTTTTGCTGCATCTGAGATTGTTTCGCCACTTAAAATTATTTCTGCATTGTATTTTTCTGTTTCTTTTTTAAAGGGTTCAGGGATTGTCTCAGGTAAGTAAACATGACATGAGATTTCTGCCTTTTTACAATATGCAGCAGCAGAAATCCCCGCATTACCCGCGGATGGTAAACAAATATTTTGTACTCCTTGTGCTTTTGCCATAGTTACCGCAAGAGCCATCCCCCTATCTTTAAAGGAACCAGTTGGGTTTACAGTTTCATCTTTAAGGAGAATATTTTCTCCAATGGGAATAAGTGGAGTATGACCTTCTCCTAAAGTAATACGTTGCTTGACATTTGGGAGAACTGCATTATATCTCCATAAGGAACTTTTAGAATCATCAACATCAATAGTATGAATTCTATCTTCCCATGAATAGTGTACTTCAAGTGGGTTTCCACAATTACATAACCAAACTGGTTTTAATGGAGATGTAATCTCTTTTTTACAGCCCGTGCATAGGAAATACATAGATTATACCTTATTGAATAATGGATATTTAGTAATAATAATATTCATTAGAAATTGAAAAAAATACCTTTTTTATTTATGTAGGTATCATATCTATTTACAAATTTAAGTTTCATTTAATCTAATTAAAAATTATATGGTGTTGAGTTATGAATAGAAAAATAAGAACAGTTATTTATTTTATTTTGGTTTTCATTATTACTGCGTGCCAGAATTCTATATATGATAAAACTGATAATGTAAAAAATCAGATTTTACCAATGAGAGAAAGAGCCCTTTTAAGAAATAAAATACTAAAAGATAGATTTGCAACCGTGCTACCTCAAATTATGAGGCGAAATAAAATAGATATGTGGATCATTATTGCACGTGAGTATAATGAAGACCCCATTATAAGAACAATGCTACCAGCTACATGGTTGAATGCTAGAAGAAGAACAATACTTGTTGTCTTTGATCCAGGTAATAAACAACCTTTAGAAGGATATGCTATTGCGCGATATGATGTAGGAGAAATATTTGTCAAATCATGGGATCCTGAAAAACAGCTAGATCAGTATGCTGCGCTTTCAGATTTAATTGCTAGAAAAAATCCTAATAAAATAGCAATAAATAAAAGTGAGTATTTTGCGCAAGCTGATGGACTTACCGCAATTGAAAATGATCTCTTTTTAAAGTCTTTACCTAAAAAATATATAAACAAAGTTATAAGTGCAGAACAAGTTGCTGTTGGATGGTTAGAAACAAGAAGTAAAATTGAAATGGAGATCTATCCACAAATTTGCAAAATAGCACATGATATAATTAAGGAAGGTTTTTCCGCAGCTAATATAAAACCGGGTATTACTACAACAGATAATATCGTTTGGTGGTATCGTGAGAGAATCAGAGAATTAAAACTAATAACCTGGTTTCATCCTACTGTAGATATACAAAGAAATAATCAACAGTCCTTTGATTTTTTATCATCTTTTTCTAAATCAAAACCAGATAATCTCATTTTACCGGGTGATTTATTACATGTTGATTTTGGAATCACATATTTAGGGTTAAATACAGATACGCAGCAACATGCATACGTATTTATGCCAAATGAAAGCAAAACACCTGAATATCTAAAAACGGCATTAAAAACAGGTAATCGTCTTCAAGATATATTAACTGATCAGTTTGAAACAGGTAAAACAGGTAATCAAATGCTAAGGGCAACAATAAGCAAAGCAAAAAATGAAGGTATAAATCCCCAAATATATACTCATCCAATTGGATACTATGGTCATGGATCTGGTCCTACTATAGGCATGTGGGATAAACAAAATGGAGTTCCAGTAAATGGCGATTATCCACTTTATCCTAATACTGCATATTCAATTGAATTAAATGCTAAAGTTTTTATAAAAGAATGGAATAAAGAAATCGCAATAATGCTTGAGGAAGACGCTTTTTTCGATGGTGATGAATGTCGATATATTGACCCAAGACAAACAAAAATGATCGAAATTGATTGGGAGAATTAATAATTAATATAAAATAATATTATATTGATTCAAAGATACCGGTTTTAACATTCTTACATACTTTATTATAATTAAAATAGCGCCCATTCATTGCAATATATACACCTTTAGGCAAACTTTGTACGAATCCCATTGCGCTACCCAAATTAAATAAACCATCCGAGCTCCCAAAATCAATTGGTATCATTGCACCAGTAAATACAATCGTTTTATTTAATCTAGCATTTGCTACATATGTTGCTGATTCAACCATGGTATCGGTACCGTGTGTTATAACTATCTGATCTAATTTACAATTCGTACATGAATTTAATATTTGTGTTCTATCATCTTTACTCATATCAAGGCTATCAATCATCATTAGTGTTTTTATTTTAACATCTAATTGTGAGCGACCCATCACAAGCATATCTTTTAAGTGTGTTTTTTTAAAATAAAGCTTACCTGATATTTCGTTGTACTCTTTATCGAATGTTCCCCCCGTAATAAATATTTGTATGGACATACTAAATGATTACTCTAATACATAAGGAGCATGAAGTTGAATTAACTTTTTTGCTGTTTTATCGCTACACTTTAATTTTTTTGATAATAGCTTAAAATTTATTTTATTTACATGTTTAAATCTGCAATCAACTAAAAATTCCTCTAATCTTTCATTTTCGATTAAATTGATTATTTTAGCTTCTATGGGACTTCTGTACCATTTTGAATCCTCTGGATTTGCGCGAACTGTAGGTTTAAGATGTATTGATGTTGTTTTATCATCAACCTCTAAGGTAACAGGTGTACCAATATTCCGTACTCCTTTTGCACCCTTAATTAAACTTGGAGTTGATTCAATATCTACCCCACTAGACATAAACCAATCCTCAAACTCTAACATTGGATTATATAATGTATTTTGGGGTACTAACACTTTATCCTTAATTAATGATTTTAAGTAATCATATATCATTTTGTTAAATCTAGGTACAAAAAATAAATTATCTAATTTTAAAGCTGTTTGATATATTGCAGGTTCATTAATCACTCTCACTAGCGATATATTATTTTTAGTCATATCATTATAAGTTTTATCAATGATAGGATGTGCTAATCGTAATTTAAGTGCATACTCAATTACATGCGGTATTGGTGTGTATTGGTCTTCAGTCAATAATCCTTTTTTTAATTGTTCTTCACAATGACGATTATAATAATCAATTCTACCGTTTATATATGAAAGTGAATCAAGTCTTGATTTTTCATCCGTAGCATCGAAATTTCGATAAAATATTTGATCCTCTTGTGGATCATAAAATTCAGCTTTATTACCCATATAATATCCATATGCTTTTTCAATGGGCAACAAATATTTTATCATAGATCTAGGCGTTGTAAACCTAGTTGAATTATTGTGGTCTATGATTTGAGTGATTAAACTGTATACATCTATACTTGGCATTATATCGTATTCTCAATATTATTATATTCGGAATATCGGAATATATTATATTATATTCAATGAAATATCGTAATATTGAATTATTATAACACTTTTTACGTATATGATAAAAAAATAAAATAGATCGAAAGTATATTAGTTAGTGATTTTGAATTAATTAATTATAAATAATATATAAATAATTCAAGCGATATTTATAAATAATAACATAGTAGTAAGAATTATATAAATATGTTTAGCAATTATTTTTTATGATAAAGCAATATGATTGACTGATTTTATATAACAATATTTAACTATAATAATCTATATACAGAACTAATAAAACTAACTATATAAGAGATTCTAGTAAAATATTTGAAATATAGAATTTTAGTGTAATTATAGTTAACATTATTAAATGTTAACTAATAGAGCGTTATATATTGAGAATATTATTAGATCTTACCAATTTTACAATTATAGTCTGATTTACATTTAAAAATAGGGTTAATAATGGTATTTAACCTGGAAATCATTATTATCTAACTATATAATAGATATGAAATATTATATGATTAGTTAATGGCAATATTTATATAATTCTTAGTTCTATTTGAATAATAATAACAATATTATTAGAATATATATGTTTACTATACATATATCTGTCTATAATCACCGATACCCATTAATATAATTTATAGTAAACTATTCTATATAATTAATAGTTATTTATTCAATCAATTAATTTCATTACACTCTCTGGTGGTCTTCCAATAATTGCAGAATTTCCTCGTGTTACTATCGGACGTTCAATAATTTTAGGGAATTTAATCATCGCTAAATACAGCTGGTCATCATCATTAACAATTTCGTTGATATTATTTATTTTATACTCATTTTCATTCTTTCTAATCCATGTAGATGGCTTAACACCTAATTTTTTTGAAATAGATTTTAACAACTGTACATTTAGTGGTTCAGTTAAATAATTAACTATATTTGGATCAATATTGCTGTCACGCAGCAATTGCAATGTAGCTCTACTTTTTCCTCATCTGGAATTATGATAAATTGTATAATCAGACATCACTCCTCCTTAATTAGCAACAATTCATATTTATTTAAGTCATTGTTTTGTTATTAAATAAAATCATTTCATACTTATTCATGTTAAATATTAACTGAATTTACTGAATTAATCAAAAATTATGTTAAAACCACCCATTATACATAATAATACATGTATTATTTATCGCATAATAATTTATCTACGTCATATATTATTAATAATTACGGTGTTTACCGAGGGTTCATTATTTAACATATATTATAATTATTTTATTATAACTCATTTGTAATCTTATTATTTATTTTATACATCCTAACTAATAATTTATACCATAAAATTAATTAACCTCCATATTTGCTTTATTTAGGCATTTTTTATGTTCACCCATAGGTAAGTATCAATTAATTCATATTAATTACTCTTTTTATGTTTCCATTTATTGACCATCTTACTAGTCGTGAAATTAATTATCTCCCTCTTAATTATTATTTGTAAGTTTTAACGTGAAAAACCTCGTTCATAGATTATCAGACCCCAGAGATCCTGCATATCCATTTTCAGATACCTACATTTGTTCTAATTGTAATGAACGATTACAATTAGATGATTCCTCATGTAGTATTTGTAATATGAATATTCATGGTATGGTTAATAAATCAGCTTCAAATACTGCTGAACAACCTACCAATGGGATTAAAGATGATTTTGTTACAATCAAAAAAGCTAAGAATATTCCTACCAAAAATTATATACCAAAAAAATCTTTCGCTCAAGTTGATGGAAATTCCGTTGAAGTCTCATCATTATTTAAAGAATCCGTAACATTGGTATTAATCTTGGCTTCTATGCTTATTGGGTTAATCGTTTATGATTTAAATCAAAACATTGTTAAAACACGAGGAAATAATTTAGAAATAGTTGATCAATGATTTTAATCGAATGAAATACGTAACTAAAGCACTTGTTTTTTTTTCATTAACTGTACTGATGTTTGTTTTAAGCATTGAAGCTATTAAAGCATCAAGAGATCAATTAAGATTGGTCAATGCAAAATCCCTATCAAAATCTATTCAGCATTACTATTTATTAAATGGTGCTTATCCTGCATCAACAGTCAATAACAATGTTAGCGACTTTTTATACACTGAAAAATTATTAACTAAAGCCGTTCGGGACCCAGCATATACTAGTGCCACCTTATCAATGAGTCATTATTATTTTATGATTGCTAATATTTATAATAAAAATCTATTAACATTGTCAAATTTTGATTCGCAAGAAATCAAAGGAATGATAAAAAGAAAATTAAATTATTATTTGAATCTTGATAATAATACCAACATTACAACTGCGGATTCATCTAACAATCATAGAAAACAAGATCTTAATAACTGGCCGGATGAATCCACACCTTCAGATACCACAATTCATGAGAAAAATAATAAATATGGAGAAACTAACACTAAGTTTGATTCTAATGGTATTCCACTAGAGTGTGTTATTGCTTATAAATCTGACAATCAAACGAATTCATATGAAATTAGTGTTTATTTGGAAAGTAGATTTTTTAAAGAAAAAATGAAGTGGGATGGCGGAAATGATAGCAGTCGATTTGAAGTTGGAAATGATTTAAGATTAAATACAGAACTAGTTGTTACAGATGATGGCATAAATGTATTATCTGAAAATGTATCCATTATTAAATAAATTTGCATTAAAGTTAAATGGCAATTAAAAAACCACAAATTATAACTATAGTATGCAATAAAGGTGGCGTTGGAAGATCAACAACCTGCATTAACTTTGCATGGAGCCTAGCGCGCAAACGTAAAAAAGTTCTTGTTTGCGACCTTGATGCACAGGCAAACTCATCATCTACATTAGCAGAAAACTATAATGGAGATGTTGTTGAAAACGGGAGAAACGTTACAAATCTATTAAAATCTTCAGGTGATGGTGCTTCTGATTACATCGTTGACACCCGAAATCCAAAAATAAAACTATTAGCATCCACTCTGATGCTTGATAGCACTGAGGGCGAAATGAAGTCACTGTTGGATATTAATATTTTTAGGCTTTTTAATCATTTTTTTAATAGAAAATTAAAGTCTAGCTTTGATTATATAATTTTTGATACACCCCCACAAAAATCATCAATACTAACATTAAATGCCTTATTAACAAGTGACTGGTACTGGTATATTTTGAGCGCTGAAGACCAGTGGTCTCTAGATGCTCGAATAGTTATAAAAAAAATAATTGATGATGTTAAAAAATTGAATCCTAAAATAGATGCTTTACCTGTATTATTAACAAAATATGTAAATAATTCTCCACAGTCTGAAGAAATGAAAAAAGTAGCAGCTAAAGCATTTAGTTCTGGAATTTTTAGAACTTCAATACCTTATTCAAACATTATAGCAAAATCTCATAGCAATCGTCAAACTGTAGATGAGTATTCACCTAATCATCCAATTTCAATGAGCTATGATAAAGTTGCTTTAGCTGTTGGAAGATTTATTAGTAGTCATTAATCCAAATGATAATTCAATAATGAGCAAAGAAAAAAAAGGACACGTAGATCTTGATTCGGTTCATGATAAGTTAGCTGATAAATATAAAATCGATAAGAATATAGATTCTAAAGTCAGCACCTCAATAAAAGATTTCAAAAGTGTATCGGACACAATAAAGAAATTTGAAAAAATAATAGATAAAGGACAAAAACTTGCTGAGCGGGATGATGATTATAATAATTACCTGATATCAATTAAAAACAATCTCGATGAACAAAAGTTTCAACTTTTTCAGCTAAGATTGTCAAATGGAGAATCGAATATCATTAATTTGCTATTAAACATACATGATGATTCAACTGCAAATGATTTTATAGTTTTAGAAAGAGAAATAAAAAAATATGAAAATTTAATTAAATCGCTCGAAGATGAAGCAGAATTATCAGAACAATATAAATTATTATGGGAAGAACATAACAATAATACAGCAGGTTATTTTGATGAACTCCAAACAAAAAAGATTCATTGTTCGGTGGTTGCTAGTAAAAAGCGCGTTGAAACAGCCAAAGTAGAATATGAAAGTAAATTAAATAAGGCAGCAAATTCATTGATAACAGCTGATGTTACTTCAACAAAAAAATTATTAAAAAAATTAGAATTAATTATTGATGAAGCTGACTTAACTGGGAAAAAAGATGAAAAATATGGCCAATATTTAGATTATCAAAAATCAAAAACATCTGAACATAAAAGAGAGATCGAAGATGTTCAACTTAAAATTGATATTGAAAGGCACCGCAAAATTGTAGAAGAAACTCAACCTTCAGTAAAAAAAGGTTTAGATAAACTAAAGAAAGAATCGGAATTAGATAAGGAACGACAAACCGCAAGTCAAACGTCTGAAGAAGAAAGTTTATATGAGTATATTAATCGACGCGCTGAGGATGACGCAACAAATATTGAATCTGATGAAAATGACTTGTGGGATAACGTAGAAGATAAAGAAAAAGATGGCTTCGAAGAAATTCCATGGGATGATAAAAAAGATCAAGATGTAGAAAAAGATGAGGATAAAGTTGATAAAGAAGAAAAAGTCAAAATTGACAATATTGAACCAGTATATGAGCCATCTGAATCTTTATCTCCTATATTTAAAACTGGAATTGGTGTAATTCTACAGACAAGCGTTATAATCGCACTTATTTATTTTTCTTCAAATAATTATATATTATTAAGGGGGTTAAAATATCAACTACCAATAAAAGAACAAAAATTGGCCTTGATTACAAGCAATGCTATTGGTGAGCGGTTGATAAAAACTAAAGCATTTGATGAACATTTTTCAAAGAAAGGAATTTTTATAACTAAGTTACTATCTTCAGTAATCCCTGATGTTGCAAAGATTGATCGTTTAGTCCTTAATCAACCTAACAAAAATGGTCCTTTTATTTTATCTTTATATGGGAAAATTGGCATAGCCGGAACAAGCGGTAGACGCACATTAACTAAAATGTTAACTGATTTAAAAAAACAAAGCTTGATTAAAGATGCCTTACTAATAAATCAACAGCCAGGTAAACAAAACAGGCTTTTATTTACTATTGATATAACCATATGAAAACATCTATATATAATCTAGGAGCTACTGTAGTATTAATTGTTGGGATTTACTATTACAACATTGTATCGATGGATGAACAAAAAGAAACCAATGAAAAAATTAATATTATCAATGGAAAGCTTGAGCTATTTGAGAAAACCAACGATCCAATGTCGAGCTTATTGGATCAATATAGTAAGTATATCAAAAACATATCAAAACTTGCATCATATTATGAGAATGAAAATGAATTCATTGCTTCATTAAATGAAATAAAAAATATTTGTGAAAAAAACAATGTTAAACTTGATGAACTAAACCCAACAATATTAAATACACTTGATATCCCTCAAGATGCTATTTCAGATCTAAGTATTGAAATAGAAAGACATTCTATCCAATTATCTATTAGAGGTTCCTTTTTAAATATAGGTAAAGCTTTAGGCAATCTATATTTAAAAAACTATCTCGTTAATACAATGGAAATAAATTCAGTAAATAATAATAAGGTTGATGCCTCTTTGTCATTGTTAGTTTATCGATCTAAACCGCATATAAATAAGGGTGGTTTTTTAATTGACATAGAGAAAACAATCAGTGCAATTCCCAAAGTACCCAACGAAACATTCTCAAATAATATAAAATGGAAAAATGATATTTTTTCTGAATCAAGATTGTTGAACAAAAAAGGTTCTCGTAATGATCAACCATCTTTTAAAAAAGAATATTTACTTACACGGATAACATTATCAAAACCAAGATCTGCTATAATAAATAATAAACTATATAATATTGGCTCACAGATTGGAGACTATACCATAAGCAGGATTGAAGAAAGCATTGTGGTTTTATCGGGGAACCGAAGAAGTATCATACTTGAATTAGAAGTGAATGAAGATCAATCAGTTTATTCTTTACAAGGATTTAAAAAAGCTTTTTCTGATGCGCGCAATAATAATCAACCTACATTTATATATAAAGGAAAGTTATATAGTACACGCTTAGATAATTAATGCGTATTAATGCAGTAGTTGCAATACTTTTAGCATTCATTTACTTCTTTAATTAATTTTAGGGCTTATATTCTTAAAAACAATTAAATATCATTATAAATAACAGAGGGTAAATATAATATGAAACTAAGATCAGACATTAATGCCAGAACCGCTCTAGTATATGGCGGGGCAGCTTTCTTATTGGTTATCGTTGGATTTAGATCAATCTTTGCTACACTTGACCCAGATCATGTAGGCTTAATGACGTATTTGTCGATTGGTGCTTTAATTTTAGAGTTTTGTTTATTGATTCTATATGCGCAAAGCATTTATAATTTGGGCTCTGACGATGGTCACGAGGGTGCATCAGGCGGTGAGGCTGCAAAAGCAGTATCAAATATGGATAAAGATGCGGTGGCTTCATTGGCTAGTGCTGTTAATGGATTAAAAACAGAATTGAAAGGACACAACGAAAGAATGGAGGCTCTTAGTTCTGGTGTTACTAGACTTGTTAAGGGTACTGTACAAAAAGAAATCCACAATGAAGTTAGTAGAATACTGACAAAAGCAATAAAAGAATAGATTATGGGTGTGAAAAAAGTTGAAGTCTATTTTTTAATCAACCTTGGTGCAATATTGAGTTTGTTTGCAATCGAAGGCGAACTTGGCGAATATATGCGGAGACAAGACGATATATTGCTTGAAGTAGCTAAGGATAAGCTTGAATCTATGGTAACAATTGATAACATAAATTCACTGCATTCTGATTCATTATACAAATTTACGTTTGATCTACAAGGTGAATACGAAAAAAATTCTGTTCAAGTAAAAACTAAGTTTACTCTAAACGATACAAGTGTAAACGATGTGGAATATGATGTAATGGCTGACGCCTTGCTTATTGATGGCAGCTATGTTGCAGAGTTGCCTTTATCTAAATTTGATGTTTACCAAGATAAACGATTTGATGTTGAGCTAAATATCGGATTTACACCTAATATTTCACAACAAACACTTGATAATTGGGAGGTTATTTTTGGTAGTGATAAAATTGCAACCAAAATAGAAAAAAATATTTCCGATAAAGTTAGTCGCGAAGGATCCTTTACGGTGATGCGCGGTTTAGATGCCCCAATTATACCTGTACCAATGGAAGGACAAAAAACTGACTTTTTTGTTATTTTTGATAAAAAAAGATACACTGTATTAAAAGGTTTGGTCTGGGAGATCCCTGTAACTGTTGGTGGTGTTTTTTCAAACAAAGATTTTGAAGTTTCGGTTACTGGCGGTAACGATATGATATCTAGTTTATCCCAAGGCACTCCAAGGACTACATTAGTTGGTGTTGCTGCAAACAATGGCGGTTCTATAGAAGTTACTGGCGTACGTAAGCGAGATAGTAAAGTAGTAACTGCAAAAACTAAAATTGCTGTGATAGAGCCACAATGGGCATCTCCTCCAGATATGTCCGAGATTTATACTGGTGAGAAATATAAATTTGATCTTCGTGTAAAATCATTATCTAGAGATAGAGTGTCTGTTAGACTTTCCGGATCACTACAGAAAACTCCCAAGAATGTTGATAACTCAGAAATCAGTATAGGTCCATATAAAAAAACGGGTAACCTAAAACTGGAAACATTAGTTGATGGTACTGTTCTAAAGAACCTAACATATTCAATAGATGTAAAAAAACTGCCACCACCTTCAATTACATATAAACGTAGACCAGGGACAAATGAGCTAACACTTGAAGTTATTACTTATGGGAAAAATAATTCTGTTGATAAAGTTTTCCCAATTGGAGGGATTAGTGGTAAACCTTTTGAAACTGATAGTAAAAAGTATGGGAATAGAAAAATAACTCGATATCGACTTGAGATTTCTAGGCCAGCTTTTGGCAGCATACAATCTGTTAAAATAAAAATAAAAGATAGTAATGGTTTAATGAAGGACTCAGAAAATGAATTTGAATATTTTGAATAATCGTCATTTGTACCTATTGCGAGTGGTTTTATTAATTGGTTTCTTGTTTGCTCAAGAAAACCTGATTAGCTGGGAAGTTGGTGATCCAACGCTAAATAGAAAATTTATTGAAACATATCTTAACAAGATAATTGCAAACGATAAATTTGATGACAATAGCATCCAAGCATCAGACGTTATAATGCTCCAAATGGAAAATACCGAAAAAGGATTGGTCTTGAAAAGATTAAGAGCAAAAAATTATGATTCCGGGGAATTCCGTCGATTTATGATGGATCAAGTGAAACTTATGGATCCAAAACTTATGGATGAACTAATAAAACGAAAATATAAATGGGGTGAGGTTTCAAAAAGAGAATTGTCAGAATTAGAATCGTATAGTACTGTTGATAACATTTTACAGGAAAGGAGTTTTAAGCGTGCGCGGGATGCTTTCTGGTGGTCAACCTCTCAACTTGAAATAGCAACAACAGGTAGTGCATTTATTCGAGGACGATCTAGCAGTCAGGCGTTTAGGATGGAAATGGGGCTTCAAGATTTGGGTCTACATCGTCAAATATTTAAAAATTTACTATTAGGTATTTCAAATGATATTTC
>CAYRYZ010000017.1:26518-30397 GCA_964428745.1 uncultured bacterium
TACTGGAGTAATACCTTTGGATTAAATAGAAATATACCTACATCAATGGGCAAAGAAATGTCTACTCGAAAAACCGAAATCCGTAAGGCAAAAAAAGAAGCCGATAAAAAAAGGATTTGGAAAACAAAAAACAATGAGAGTTACGAAGGTAGTCTTATTTCAACAGAAAATAATAAAATCGCAATTATTGTTGAGAGAAATGATAAGGCTCATAAGCAGGCAGAAAAGGGACGCTTATGGACAACGAAAGACGATAAATCAATTCGCGCATCAGTAGTTACTGTAAATAAAAAAGAGGTTACACTCTTGCGTCAGAGTGACGATAAGCGTATAACAACTAAAATTTCTAACTTAAGTGAGTACGATCAAGAATTTATAGAAAGCCTAATTTGGGATGGTGAAACTGAAAAAATAATTGATTTTGATGACCTAAGTAGCGAAGATAAAAGACTAATTAGGTTGATCAAACAGGAAATTTCAGAAACAAAAAATTCCAAGGGTATGAAAGTTAGCAAACCCTTTGCATCATTAAGGTTAAAGGTTGGTTTATCGCTTGTTGAATTTATACATGGATCTATTGATCACAATCAAAATGCAAGCGATAAACAAAACTTAGATATATCGGATCGTATCAATAACGTGGATGCTTTAGGTGTTTTTATAAAAGCTGAGGTTGTTACTGATAATAAAAAATCGAAAGGTTATTTTCAAATCAATACTTCCGTACCTGGCTTAACTAGCTTAGCTCTAGGTATAGAGCATAATGTTTGGGGCATGTTTAATGTAGGATCTAACTTTGTTTACATTCCAAAAAGTAGTGGCATAGAATTCCAAGCTCGCCAATCTAGCAAATCAAAAGCCTGGACTTGGTATCCAGCCACTGAGGACGGCGCCTTTTTACCTGAATTATACTTCTCAATTCACTTTTAGCTAAAATAATACAAATGAATAAACATCAAATATCGATTTTATTAATATTTTCAATAATTATTTCTTTTACAGGGCTTGGTGCACAATCATTAAGTGCTGTAAATGATAATGTAAGAGTTAAGGAAGATACTCCTCAATTAATTGACGTTCTAAAAAATGATAAAGTTTCTAATAAACAAAATCTTGAAATAACTATAATTCAAAATCCCACTAGAGGAACATCAGTTTTAAGGGGTAATAATATTTATTATACTCCCAATGAAAATCAAAATGGAATTGATGAATTAGTCTATATAGTCGATACGGGCTTCTCAATTGATACAGCTACAGTTATTATTAAAATAACAGAATTGAATGATCCCCCATCAAAAGTTGAATTGCTAAGAAATAGCGTTTCCGAGAATATCTTGACCAATACAAAAGTTGGAGAATTATCAACAATTGATCCGGATGGAAACGATGAGTTCAAATATAAATTAGTAAATAGAGGTCAAAACGATAACAGCTTATTTAACTTGAAAAATGGCGTGATATATACTGATAAAAGTTTTGATTATGAGAAAAAGAAATCATATCAAATACAAATCCAAAGTAAAGATAGAAATAATGCGTCCGTGATTAGTACGATTAAAATTGATATTACAGATGTTAATGAGGCACCCTATTTTAAGGGAGTAAAAGATCAGAAATTTACTTTTCCCGAACAGTCAGGTAAGTTACTTGGTGTATTAGATGTGGTAGATCCGGATGAAGACCAAGAAGAGGCTAGGTTTAAAATTGTTGGTGGAGCTGATCAGCGTAGCTTTAAAATAACACAGTTGGGCGAGTTATCTTTTGTTAGAGAGCCTGATTACGAAAAACCGTTAGATCAGAATGGCGACAATACATATATAGTGAATTATATGGTAATAGATTCAAAAAATAAAAACCTATCAACAATGGGGTCAGCTCAAATCACAGTCAAAGATGCTGAAGAAAAACCTATAGAAAGCCTGGACAAAAGGAAATTTATTGCATGGTCTGTTGATCACATGCCTTATCATATTCTCATGGAAGATGCAATAATCGATTATAATGATCTTAACTCAGGAGAATACTCTAAGTTTGTTAAACAAAAAAAGAAGGCATCCGAAAATACATTATGGCTACCTGAATTAAAGCCTGATGATGAATTAATTATCGTTCAAAAGAAAGCAAATAACGAAGAAATTCATGAAATCTGGTATGGTAATGGATTAACCTATAATATTATTAAAAGAGATCAGGTTGATTGGGTATTAAGCCAAGATATACAACAAGTATTAATTGAAAGAGATCAATATCTTAATAGTGCATCACAAACCGTTTTTTATGAAAGCGAAGATGAACGTTTATTGGCAAGCTTTAGCTCTAAGTTTGCAGTTTGGGATAAACAAAACTTTATTATCAGCAGTGATAGATTGTTTCTCAAATCAAATGTCCTACAATATGGTGCAAATTTTTCTACAGGGAACTCAATAATTGGATTACCTGGTTCGCTCTATGGTGCTATATCTATTGGAGCCGTAACTAAGAATTCTGAAATTGGTGTTCGGTTGCCAGCAAAAATGAATCTATTATCTACGAATAGCCTTGATAAACCAAATTATCTTGGTGGTGATTATATGGGGTTATATTCAAAGGCAAGTATTGATAATATGTTTTCAACGCGGGCTGCTTTTCATGCACAATTAGGGTTTTCCTTTTATCCAAGATCTGATGCAGACGTGATTGATGATATTTCAGATTTTAAGAAATACGGTATTGTTGATTCCGTTAATAAATATGTAAATATTTTAGATATGTATGCATTGATGGCAACCACATTTGAACTTCCTATTGCTATACCTTATGTCGCTAAAGTCAATGCATCCCCAGGTATAAGTTATATGAAAATTGCGCATAGATCACTAAAGGTTGATGAAGATAAAAAATCATACTATAAAAGAAATTTTTACGAATATGATGATGAAACAAAAAAATATAAAAGATATGAAGATGGGAAATCATCAACTAGAAATTTTGGTGTTTATGCAAGGTTTGATTTTCTTGGTGAAATAGGTCAAAAACCAGATTTTATAGAACGCGTTAGCTTTTTCAATTTTGTACGAATTTCAAAAGTGCCATTTTTTGAATATTCTTTTCAATGGATATCAAGTTTAAATACTTTATCCACATTGACAATAAATGTTAATGACAATGTATCTTTTTCTGTTACAAATTATAGTACAGCTTCTAGTCTTAAAGGGGACTGGTTGCCGAAGAAAAATATTTGGTTAGGTTTTAGATATACTGGTGAATTTTAGAGGAATAAGAAAATGAAATTATTTATTTTTATTATTTTTATTATAGGTTCGGTTAATACTCAATCCCTATCAATTTCTGCTGACACTGCTATTGTTACATTTCATTCTACTTTAATTAGAAACAAAAAAGTTGAATATACCGCTACAACCGGTACTCAACCAGTTTGGAACGATAAGGGTATCTCAGTTGCCGCTGTCCATTATACTTATTATGAACGTCAATATGTGAAAGACCAATCTAATCGACCTATATTAATTTCTTTTAATGGCGGACCAGGGTCAGGATCAGTGTGGATGCATTTAGCATATACTGGACCTATGATACTAAAGGTTGATGATGAGGGTTTTCCTGTCCAACCATACGGAGTTAAAAAGAATCCATATTCTATATTGGATGTCGCTGATATTGTATTTGTTAATCCTGTTAATACAGGTTACTCAAGAATAATTGATAAAGATGTTAAAAAAGAAACCTTTTTTGGTGTTAATGCAGATATAAAATATTTAGCCGAGTGGATTAATACTTTTATTCAACGAGTGAACCGATGGGAGTCTCCAAAATATCTTATTGGAGAAAGCTATGGAACAACGCGTGTATCTGGCCTTGCACATGCATTACAAAATC
>CAYRYZ010000018.1:0-27945 GCA_964428745.1 uncultured bacterium
TGCGATGGACCGCCAAAGAGATTAAGAAATACGGCGTAGAGTATTTTGTAGGTGCCCATTGCACGGGGATTGATGCCGTGTATAAAATTCAAAAATTAAATCGAATGTCACGCGAGGAATGCGCCGTAGGCTCTGTAAGTGGGTACTTTGATTTAGAAAATGGCATGTTTCCAGGCAGAATATCCAAGTAGTTAATTATATCAATCATAAATAAAATCTATCTAAACTTATATTCTCCCGTGAATTTTAATAGAATATCGATTGTTCTGTTGCCAAGATATGGCGTTCTCTTGTTTTTTGCCTTTACAGTTATTTCTATGATTTTATACGGTGGAGGGACAATAAATGATCCCGATACCGTAGGATATTCATTTACACATAACTTTTTTAGTGATTTAGGAAAGTTTTCTACAAAAAACTTTATATCCATGATCTTTTTCACAGGATCTTTGTCTGTTACCGGAATCACTTTCTCTATATATTTTTACAATTTCATGAAGTATTACAGCAATGATTCATTAGGTATTATGTCTAAATCAGCATCTGTGCTGGGTATTGTAGGTGCACTCTGTTTTGCAGGGGTAGGATTTACACCACATAACTTATTTAGTGATATCCACATAGTATTCGTGAATTGGGCCTTTAGATCATTTCTTATTTCTGCAATTCTATTTACGATCGTCCTATACAAAGATGTTCGATTTCCTAATCACTATGCTATCGGTTATTGTATGTTTGCTGTTTCTATTTTTCTCTATATTCTTGTTCTAGAATTTGGACCTGATGCAAAATCATCGGATTTATCGTTGATTTTTAATGTTCTCACTCAAAAAACGATAATTTTAATTTTTATGTTATCGGTCTTGTATCAATCGTTTGGAAATTCGAAATTAGCCGCCAACAATTCTTTAAAATAAGTCAATTAAATATTAACCTCATTTTACTGGAGCATTTATGTTTCGAAACATGCAAAAATTAATTATACCCTTAATCCTCATCCTATCGTCTTGCGGAAAACCAAAAGAAGGATGGAATAAGTATGTCCATGCATCGGATGCACTTGATGCACAAGATGCTATTACAGAAGAAACACTTAATAAACATATTTCTACCTTAGCGTCAGATGAATTTGAAGGCCGTGCTCCGGGTACGAAAGGTGAAACAAAGACCATTGAATACTTAAAGGATTCTTTTGCGGCAGCCGGATTGCAACCTGGAAACCCAGATGGTACATGGTACCAAAAGGCTACCATGACGGGTGTAACATCAGAATTAAGAGCACAATTCATCACCGATGATGAGCGCTGGGTAATGGTAACAGGACCTGATATCATAGGAAATACTTATCAAACAAAACGTAATGTTAATTTATTAAAAAAAGGTGTGGTCTTTTGTGGCTATGGCGTCAATGCACCTGAATATAATTGGAATGATTTTGATGGGGTAGACGTAAAAGGAAAAGTAATCGTGGTTCTTGTTAATGATCCGCCTGTGATGAAGGATGGGGAGATGGATTCAGAAATGTTTGGTGGCAAGGCGATGACATATTATGGTCGCTGGTCCTATAAGTATGAAGAAGGTTTACGCCAAGGTGCTGCAGGAGTTATCGTTGTCCATGAAACAATTCCCGCTGGATATCCATTTTCAGTACTCCAAAACGGCTATAATGGTGAACAATTAACAATTGAGAATAAAAGTAAGAAACCATTATCCTTTGAAGGTTGGATGCCTGTTAATGCAGCTGAAAAGTTATTTGAAATGAGCGGCTTGAATTATCAAAAATTAAAAGCAAAAGCAGTACAGCCAGATTTTAAAGCTGTTACTTTAAAAGCAAAATTTACCAGTAGGATCTCTAATAGAGTAAGGCGCTTTAGCTCAAATAATGTTATTGCTAAATATGAAGGTAATGACCCAGAACTAAAGGATGAATATGTCATTTATACAGCGCACTGGGATCATATTGGGAAAAACTCAAAATTAGATGGGGACCAAATTTATAATGGTGCAAATGATAATGCACTAGGCACTGGCGCTATTATGACGGCCGCAGAAGCCTTTTCTCGCTTAGCAGAAGGTACAAGAAGATCTGTGCTTTTTCTTGCAGTTACAGCAGAAGAGCAAGGTCTTCTAGGCGCTAAGTATTATGCTTTAAACCCTTTATACCCCTTAAATAAAACGGTAGCCGTAATTAATGTTGATGCAATGGGGAATACCTTTGGTAAAACAAAAGATCTAATTGTCGTGGGTAAAGGAAATTCTGAATTAGACCAGGTATTAGAATATGCTGCTAAACAGGACAAAAAGTATCTGATTCCTGATGCTGAACCTGAAAAAGGTTATTATTACCGCTCAGATCATTTTGAATTTGCGAAACAAGGCGTTCCTGCTTTATATGTGGATGGAGGGATCGATGTGGTTCGCAAAGGAAAAGAATTCGGTCATGAAATGAAAGATGATTACACCAATAATCATTATCATGGTTTATCTGACGAGGTTAAAGACGATTGGAATTATGATGGGATGGTACAAGATGTACGAATTCTATTTAGAACTGGTTATTCAATTTCCCAGCATGATGTATGGCCAAATTGGAGTGAAGGAACAGAATTCAAGGCTAAACGTGAAGCCATGTTAGTTAAATAGCTAGCTTTACGATATTTCAACATATATATTTTTTTTATTTAAGACCGATTTCTCTTAATCGTTCATTAAGATAAGAACCAGCGGTGTCTTCTTTATTCAATGCCACTTCATCGCGAGGGTGTAAGAATAAAGGCATAGAATAGCGACTGACATTTATACTTGGATCAGGATTCACAACACGATGTGTTGTTGATGGGTAGTAATTTTCTGAGGCCATTTTGAGCATGTCTCCAGAATTGATCACAATAGTGTTTTTATCTGTGGTCACATCGATCCATTCACCTTTTTCATCTAAAACCTGAAGTCCTGGTTCACTGCCAGCAACCAATACTGTTAATAAATTAATATCTTCATGGGCAGCAGCTCTAATTGAGCTCGCATCTTCATTTCCTGTCATAGGTGGATAATGAATGATGCGGAATAAATTTAACTGACTGTTTACAATCATATCGTTTAAAGGTATCGAAAATAAACTAGATATCGACTTTGGCGCAGAATTATCAATCCAAGACAACAATGTTGTAGCCAATTCAGTGAGTTGATGATTTAATTTCACAGTTGCAGGACCTATTATTTCAGGTATTCGTCCCCATTGATAAATATGATAAAACTCTTTTAGATCCTTTGCCGTAGACCCTTTAGCATTTTCAGTTAGATAGGGGAAATAACCATCTTGTTTAACTTCATCAAACATATATTTTGTTTTTTCTTCACTTGAAAAATAATTTTTCCAATCTTCATATACTTCATCAATTAGATCTGATTCAATTGGATGATCATTGATCACGGCAAACCCGCTATGTTTAATAGAATGCTCAAATTGTTTATCCGCGGCGTGATCAGTGTATTTTATGGATAATATATCAAGCGACATTGGATTTCCATTCATCTTCTGTATATGTTTTCATACTAAAAGCATGAATTTCGTTTTTAATCATCGAACCTAATGCTTTGTAGACTATTTGATGACGTTCTAAGAGGGTTTTAGACATAAAATCATCGGAAACAATAATAGCTGACAGATGGTGTCCACCATCGAAGTTATCATGATGAACATGTTTTCCTGTTGAATCTTTAATATCAATATGAATCACATTAATTAATTCATTCAAATGATTTAATATAGTTTCTTGAATATTCATCTAGCTGATTAATGATAATTCTCAATCAATAGAATTCCTAAAGGATTGTATATTTCTTTGATGGTTGTATATAATATAATGGCAGAAAATACCGAAGTTTTTAGACCTTAACTTTTTAAATCCTCTTCAGAATATTGCCACTGACAAGAATGACACCACCATGGCTTGCCATAATAGGCACTTAGATTGGCCTGAAGTTGCATCGGATCACTACATTTAGGGCACTTTCGTGATGAACCTTTTTTAGGCCATTTATATTCGACACGAAATTTTACTGAATTGTCTAAATCTTGGTTATTTGCCATAGAGAAATTTAATTATGATAATACTCATAACAAGAATAGAAATAATTTTTAACTAGAGATTATCCATAATTGCCAAAATAAGATAAAGAATAAACCCATGCCGATATAATTGGTATATCGATAATCTAATTTGGCTCGTTTCAATTCTTCATTTAAAACAATGGTATTAAGATAGACTCTAACCGTATCCTCACTGAAAACGTAAACTTGTTTCATTTCTTCAATAAGACCGTATTGAATAAATGGATCCCTCAGTGAAGGCGGGTGATAACTTACTGTGTGAACGCCCTGAAAAACTGGTATTGGGTTCTTTATTGGAGTATGGCCGATTAATGTTCCATCCACATAAATGGGAATAGATGCAGTGTCTGAGGTCACTACAATATATCCAGGATTCGTATCAAAAATTTCACCTTGGCCAAAACCTAAAGATACTAGGATCAAAGTCATAATTAATGATTTCATACTCATATAATAAATTATTTTCAAATAAGGATGATAATGAAGGAACTTCTGATGCAATTATATGCTAAATAATTATAATTACCGACCAACTTCTGTATTTATTTATTTTTGTCTTTTTGTTTCTTTTTCTTGTACTGGCTTAAAAGGTTATTTCAATACATTTTATAATGCCGAACAATATTTTGATAAAGCTGAGAAAATTCGTATACAAAATCGAGGCGATAAAATTCCAAAAACAGCATTTGATCACTATGAGAAAGTGATTGAAAAGTCTGAATATGTTATTAATACATATCCTGAATTTAAATTCCGTAAAAAGGCACAATTATTAATTGCTCAATCTCATTTTTATAGAAGTGAATACGATGAAGCATCATCTGTTCTTTTAAACATGAGTGAAGAATTCGGAGATCAAGTTACTTTGGAATATAGTTTTTGGTCTGCAATGATTAAATGGAGGGAAGGAAAAGTTCAAGCTGCAATAAATTTATTGTCTTCTTTAAATAATGCAAAAATCAACAATAATGAGAAAGCCAAGATTTATATGGCCATCGCTGAAATCTATTTTGACGAGAAAATGGAATCTGAATCAATGGACTATCTCGAAAAAGCAGCAAAGATAATAAAAGATCCAGTTGAAAAAGGACAAATCTATTACCGAATCGCGGACCTATCATTTGAGAATAAAGTGTACGATCGGGCATTAGCATCATATCAACAGGTCATTAAAAATTCTCAATCAAAAAAACAAGTTCAAGAAGCTAACCTAAGATCAGTACAAATTTATCGATTAAATGATGAACTTGATAAGGCAACAAACTCCATTAAAGGTATGTTATTAGATGATGTATTTAAGCCGATTTTTGGCAGTCTTGAGCTAGAACTTGTAAAATTATATGACCAACAAGAGATGTTTACTGAGGCAAAAAATAGGCTGGAATCAATTTTGCAAGATTACCCGAAAACTAAAACATCTGCAGAAGCATATTATATGCTTGGAAATTATGCTATCAGCCAAGAATGGGATTTATTGGAGGCTTCAAAGCATTTTGGAATGGTATCGAAAGAGTTCTCCAAATCCATGCTTGTTAAGCCTGCTCTGCTAAGAGTTAAAGAAATTAATTCATATGATAATTTAATTCTACAATATGATTCATATATTGAAAGACTTTCAGTCGTAGATACTTTAGGTATGCCCTCATTAACAATTAAAGATAAAAATGACTTTGCTACAGTTATTTATGGGTTGGCTGAGTTGGAATCATTCCATTTTTCTAGAATTGATTCAGGAATATTATACTTAAATCAATTGATAGAATTAACGCCGAATTCCCCTTTATACCCAAAAGCACTATATGCTAAGGCTATCATCCTTGATGAACAGGGAGATTATATAGAATCAAAAGCTTTAAAAACTCAAATTGTTACTAATTATTCTCAAACAGATTTTGCTCTAGCTTTAATTAATGCTGACAGTACCTTTTCCAAAGGTGAGTCATCGTCAGATCTTAAATTAATCCAAGCCGAGAATAATTGGGGTAAAGACCCTATAATTGCTATGGATAATTATCGTGAAATAGTGAATTCAGATACCGTCTCTGAGACAAGCGCCAGGGCAGCATATTTTTTAGCGTATCAATATGATCGATTATGGGTAAAGCCAGATAGCGCATTAAAATATTATGGTTGGATTATGAAGTATCACAGCTCATCGGATCAAGCCTTACCTTCAAGTAAAAGGATTACATTTTTAAACCAAGTATTATCTGATACATCTTCAGCGCAATGATTATCGAAAAAACATTTATCCAATCCAATAATCAAATAGCTCAAAATATTTGGAAGATGCAATTTGAATCACCACAAATTGCAGAAGAATATGCTGGCGCAGGTCAATTCGTTAATATTCTACCAAATGACGATTGGAATCATCCCTTGCGTCGTCCTATGAGTATTGCGTCTGTAGAAGATTCAACTTTGTCTATTATTTACAAGGTTTTTGGTGATGTTACTGAAGCATTATCAAAGAAAAAACTGGGCGATTCTATTGAATTACTAGGCCCAATAGGAAATGTGTTTTCAAAATGGGATTCAAATGTATTTCCTATTTTAATAGGAGGTGGCGTAGGACTGGCACCTATATTGAATTTAAAAGATCAGTGTCACGTAGCTGATATAGATTACGCAACCATTATTGGAGCAAAAAGTTCAAATGAACAATTCATTGATCATGATCCTAAAAATAAGATTTACCTTACCACTGATGATGGTAGTGTTGGTGAAACTGGCACGGTGATGGTGCCACTAGATAAGATTATCACCAAAATAGATAATCCACATATATATGCCTGTGGCCCAGAACCAATGTTAAAAGCAATTCATGATTTTGCATTGAGAAACGAAATCCCTACGCAGCTTTCTGTTGAAAGCTATATGGGTTGCGGCATAGGATTGTGTCAAGGTTGTGTGATAAATAAAAACAATAAGAGCCCTAAAGAACATAGCTACCATGAGCAATACTCGTTAGTATGTTTAGATGGACCTATATATGAAGCGGAAGATATCTATTTTGCCTAAGAATAGTATTGAAATAGGACAAGTTTCTTTTAATAATCCTATCTGGGTTGCTTCGGGTACATTTGGATATGGAACAGAAGCACCTGATCTTGTTGATGTAGAAAAATTAGGCGCTATTGTAACGAAATCTATCACTCGCCATCCACGAGAAGGAAATCCACCACCTAGGATAGTTGAAACTTCATCTGGGATGATCAATTCAATTGGTTTAGCAAATATAGGTGTTGATAAATATATCGATGAGATGCTTCCTATTTACGAGAATGTTTCAACTAAGATAATCATGAATGTTGCCGGCACTGATTTGAAGGAGTATGTTGAGATTATTGAGAAAATTGAATCAGTTTCATCAGACCTAGTTGGATTTGAAATAAATATATCATGCCCCAATGTAAAAAAAGGTGGGATGGAGTTTGGTGTAGATAAGTCAATGACAGCTGAGCTCACCTCTGAATTAAGAAAAAGGACTGATCGCTTGTTGATTATGAAATTGAGCCCCAATGTTTCAGATATAGTATCGATTGGTATGAGCGCGCAAGATGCGGGCGCAGATGCCGTCTCTGCAATTAATACTGTCGTAGGTATGAGTATTGATTCTATTAGTGGTAAAAGTAATATATATACCACTTATGGAGGTCTTTCCGGTCCAGCAATCAAGCCAATCGGACTTGCTGCTGTACATAAATTATACCAAAAATTATCAATTCCAATAATTGGAATTGGCGGAATTGTCTCAAGCAATGATGTTATGGAATATATTCTCGCGGGATCATCAGCTGTGCAAATTGGTACTGCAAATTATAGAGATCCAGGTGCAGGTGAAGGAATTATTGATGAGTTAAATCAATCAATAGAAAATTCTAAATGGGATTCAGTAAAGAATATGATAGGAAAGGTTAAGTTGCTGTCTTGAAACTGCTATTAAAATATTTTATTCTATCAGTAGTGATAATTAATTTATTTTCATGCTCAAACTCACCACGATACCGCACAGGCCCTTCAAATCCTTCATCGACCAAGAAAAAATCAACTCCCGCATTGAAAACTAAAGCAAAAATTAAACATAAGAAACTTATTAAAGGTGTGAGCTCATTTTACGCAAAGGATTTTCATGGTAAGTTAACAGCAAATGGTGAAGTGTATGACATGTATGGACTTACGGCAGCTCATAAAACTCTTCCATTGAATACTATTGCGCGAGTTACGAACTTAGAGAATAATAAATCGCTAATTTTAAGAATTAATGACAGAGGCCCTTATGTTAAAGGTAGGATATTAGATTGTTCTTATGGCGCAGCTTTAAAGCTTGGTTTTATAAACCAGGGTACTGCCAAAGTTAAAATAGAAGTCATTGAATGGGGCGATGGTAAATATATGAAACATTTGGATTGATGAAAAATATATTCAAATGAACACTAACGGAGAGATTGTTATAAAATGAAAAGTACTTTATCAAATAGACTTCCAATTATTGCATTGGGGATACCCTTCGTTATATATCTTTTACAAGCAGGTGGGCTTTTATTCTCAGGTTTTGTTACAATAGTAGTATGTTTATGTGTTGTTGAATTTTATAATTTAAAATCCGAAGAAGGTCTAGAGCCTAGCTACATATTAGGAATCCCTTTAACTCTAATAATCTGTTATTTTTACAGTCAATTTCCATATGTTGATGGCGTGTTTATTGTATCAGCTATATTATTATTAATTATAACATATCTTTTTTATGAGATGTTTTCAGGACATCAAAATCCTTTTTATAATATTTCAATTACCCTTTCCGGGCTACTGTACCCGGCTTCCTTGCTAGGCGCAATGATTGCATTAAGGAATTGGGATGAAATGAATGGAGGAAATTTCACAATGTCTATGATTGTAACTGTATGGATTTGTGATTCAGCTGCTTATACATTTGGTAAACTATGGGGTAAACAAAAACTAATTGAACGCATCAGTCCAAATAAAACCGTTGTGGGTTTTATTGGAGGAATTATGGGGGCATTTTTATCATTTTATATTATGGATCAGTTGGGATTTATTTATCAATCACTTACAATCGTTGATATTTTAATACTATCCTTTATTGTTGGTGTAATAGGTCAATTAGGCGACTTTGTACAATCAATGTTTAAAAGAGATGCAGGCGTTAAGGACACAGGAAAATTACTTTTGGGCCACGGTGGCGTCTTAGATAGATTTGATTCGTTAATATTTACAAGCCCAGTCGTTTTAATTTTTGTTCTATGCTTATAAATAATAGAATGAGATTTCTTCAAAAACAGTTTATTTGGTGATGTATATTCGCCATCGTTTTATAGTTGTAATAATTGATGTATAATTTCATAATGCTCGAAAAGGATATAGCATGAATCCAATTTTATCGGAACTTGGGATCAATGAATTCAATTTCGGCGCCTGCTCTGGGAACGGGCAATGGTCCAAATCTAAAGATGGTGGTGTAATAGAATCTATTAATCCCTCTAATGGTGAGCTTATTGCTTCAGTGCACCAATCCACCGAAGATGATTATAATAAAATTTTGAATGCTTCGATTGATGCATTTAAAGAATTCCGCAAAGTTCCAGCTCCAATACGTGGTCAACTTGTTAGAGAGATGGGGGACGCTCTAAGAGAGAAGAAAGATGCTCTTGGCACTTTAGTTTCTATGGAAATGGGTAAAATTAAACAAGAAGGAGATGGCGAAGTTCAAGAAATGATTGATATTGCTGACTTTGCAGTTGGGCAATCTCGTATGCTATATGGGAAAACAATGCACTCTGAACGGCGCGATCACCGTATGTATGAGCAATGGCACCCCTTAGGCACTATTGGAGTAATATCAGCATTTAATTTTCCTGTTGCTGTATGGGCTTGGAATGCATTTATTGCGGCTATTTGCGGCAATACAACCATTTGGAAACCATCTTCATCAACGCCTCTCACGGCAATTGCAGTGCAACATATATGTAATTCAGTAATGGAGCGTAATGGATATAGTGGAATTTTCTCTATTCTAATAGGAAAAGGATCCGTCATTGGTGAGAAATTAATTCAAGATAAACAAATACCACTTGTTTCCTTCACAGGGTCAACTAATATGGGTCGACATGTAAGTTCTGTAGTATCCGAACGTTTTGGTAAAACAATATTGGAATTGGGTGGCAATAATGCCATAATCATCGATGAAACTGCTGATATGGAATTAGTTATCCCTGCAGTAGTATTTGGGGCAGTGGGCACAGCTGGGCAACGCTGTACGTCAACTAGAAGAATTATTATTCATGAATCTATTTATGATTCATTCCTAAAAAAGCTTTTAAATGCATATAAGCAAGTAAATATAGGTGATCCGCTAGATATCAATACTTTAATGGGACCCTTAGTAAATCAACAAGCTATTGATGCATATTTAAACGCTATTGATGTTATTAAGAAATCTGGTGGAGAAATACATTTTGGTGGCAAAACTATAGACGGCAAGGGCTTTTATGTTCAACCTGCTATTGCCTCTGCTGATAATGATTGGGAAATTGTTCAGGAAGAAACATTTGCTCCTATCTTATATATTATGACTTATAAAGATATCAATGATGCGATATCTATGCATAATGGTGTACCCCAAGGGCTTTCATCATCACTGTTTACAACTAATGTGACTAACGCTGAGAAGTTTTTATCTCAACGAGGAAGTGATTGTGGTATTGCAAATATTAATATAGGTACTTCTGGCGCAGAAATAGGTGGAGCTTTTGGTGGTGAAAAAGAAACTGGAGGCGGAAGGGAATCCGGTTCTGACTCATGGAAACAATACATGCGTCGACAAACAAATACAATCAATTGGAGTAAAGAGTTACCCCTTGCGCAAGGTATAGAATTTAATTTAGATAATTAATATATATTCAATAATAAAGGAATATAAATGAGTAATATTTCAGGAAATAATGTTAGGGAAGCTATTAATAAATATATGCTTGCAGATGGAATGGATCCTGTAATTGATCTAGAAAAAAGTCATGGAGTTTGGCTTGTAGATTCAAGAGACGGGAGAGAATATTTAGATCTTTTTTCAATGTTTGCATCAATGCCTGTAGGTTACAATCACCCTTACGTTTTAGAAAATAAAAAACGATTTACATCAGCAGCGCTTAATAAACCTACTAATTCTGATGTTTACTCTGTTGAAATGGCTGAATTTGTCAATACTATGGGTCGAGTAGCTCAGCCAAATTACTTACCATATGCGTTTTATGTAGAAGGTGGTGCTTTGGGTGTTGAGAATGCTTTAAAAACCGCATTTGATTGGAAAGTTAGAAAAAATATTGATTCAGGAAACGGTGAAAAAGGCTCAAAAGTTATACATTTTAAAGAATGTTTTCATGGAAGAACTGGATATACTATGAGTCTTACAGACTCTCCGGATCCTAGAAAGACAATGTATTATCCTCAGTTTGATTGGCCGCGAATTGATAACCCTAAAATTCACTATCCACTTGATGATAAATCATTGCAAAATGTTATTAATTTGGAAAAACAGGCTATAGATCAAATAAAATCATCCTTACACGACAATCCTAATGATATTGCCTCACTCATCATCGAGCCAATACAAGGTGAAGGTGGCGACAATCATTTTAGATGTGAATTTTTTAAAGAATTAAGATCATTGGCTAATGAAAATGATTTTTTACTTATTTATGACGAAGTACAAACAGGGGTTGGTATTACTGGGGAAATGTGGGCTCATCAACTTTTTACAACAAAATACTTTGATTGTGAATGTGAGAGCGCTGATACGAGACCTGATATCATTAGTTTTGGTAAGAAAACACAAGTATGTGGAATATTTGCTGGTGATCGATTAGATGAAGTAGAGGGACATGTTTTTAAAGAGTCTAGTAGATTAAATTCAACTTGGGGTGGAAACCTAGTTGATATGGTGAGATTTACTATATATTTAGAAATTATAGAAAATGAAAACTTAGTTTCACAGGCGAACAAGAATGGTAAGTATTTAAGCAAAGGATTGAAAAGATTAGATGAAAACCATGATAGTGTATCAAATGTTAGAAACAAGGGACTATTTGGAGCATTTGATTTACCAACAACTGAATTAAGAGATAAGGTAGTTAATTTAATCGCTGAAGAGGGAGCTCTCATGCTTGGATGCGGTAAAAAATCTATTAGATTTAGACCGCATTTAAATATTTCAACTTCGGAAATAGATTTAGGTTTAGATATGATTGATCGAGCATTAAATCATATATAGTTTATGATAGAAAAAGGTGTCCTTTATATTGTATCAACTCCGATTGGAAACTTAGAAGATATAACGTTTCGAGCGATCAGAATTCTTAAAGATTCATCGCTTATTGCAGCTGAAGATACTCGTCGATCAAAAGTTTTGTTATCTCATTATAATATTTCAACCCCGACTATTAGTTATTATGAACATAATCGATATACTAGGATACCAAAGTTAATTGACCATTTAATTGATGGTAAAGATATTGCGCTTATAACTGATGCGGGAACTCCTGGAATTAGTGACCCAGCATACAGACTTATAAGAGCAGCTATAAACTCAGATTGTCGAGTAGAATCAATTCCAGGCGCATCAGCTTCGTTAGCTGCATTAGTCGCTTCGGGTTTACCCACAGATAGATTTATATTCGAAGGCTTTCTTCCTCATAAAAAAGGACGTAAAGGTAAATTAGAAAAAGTAAAAGATATAGATGCTACTATAATATTTTATGAAAGCCCAAATAGACTCGTAAGGACCTTGAAGGATATCTTAGAGTATATAGGGAATAGACCAATTGCTATAGGTCGAGAATTAAGTAAAAAATTTGAAGAAATAATGAGAGGTAGGGTTTCTGATATATTATCACATTATAATACAAATAAGCCAAAAGGTGAATTTGTTATAGTAATAGGCAAGGATGATCCAAATGTCTACTTCTAAAGGCAAATTAATTACGTTTGAAGGTATAGATGGCTGTGGAAAAAGTACTCAAGTTAAGAAATTGGTTGAATTCTTCAATAAAACCAAGAAAACTGCTATATTCGTCCGTGAACCAGGAGGAACGCAAATTTCCGAGGAAATCAGAGAGATTTTGCTTAATCGCCATTTAGAAGATATTAGTGATCGAACAGAAGCTTTATTAATGACTGGTAGCCGTTCTCAGTTAACGCATGAAATAATCATACCTAATCTAAATAAAGGACTTCATGTAGTAGCAGATAGGTACTCAGATTCTACATTAGCTTATCAAGGTGGAGGTCGACAAATCGATATAGAGTGGTTAATAAGGTTAAATCAATTTGCTACATACGATATAGAACCTAATGTAACTTTTTATATTGATGTTCTTCCAGAGGAAGCTTTAAAAAGAAAGAATCAAGAGAAAGATCGAATTGAAATGGCAGGAATTGAATTGCAAAGCCGAGTCCGTAATGCTTATTTAGAGCTAGCTAAACGATTTCAAAGCAGATATATAATAATAGACGGTCACGATTCAATTGATAATATTCATGATGTTATTATTAATCACATAAAAAAAAGAAAATATTTATAATGAAAAAATTTGTATTAAAATTATTATTGCCTATCACGATTGTTATTGGAATTTTTTCTCTAGCTCTTACTCAATCAAGTTATTATCGAAAAATAAGTAAATCTCAAGAATTGATTAATCGTGTCTATAATCAAATCTTTTCAACCTATGTTCACCAAATAGACCCTGAGACTTTTACTAAAGCTGCAATTAATGGAATAACTGAAAAACTTGACCCGTTCACCGAATTCATGGTTGATGATGAGCAGCATAATATTAACGTTCTGAGTAAGGGTAAATATGGTGGAGTTGGAATACAATTAAGTTATAGAAATAATACAATGTCTGTTGTAGCGCCAATGGATGGTGGCCCAGCAAAAAGCGCTGGAATTATAAGTGGCGATATTATTCTTAAAGTTGACGATATTGATGTGAAAGAATATTCTTTTAATGAAGCAGCAGCTAAGATTAGAGGTGAAAAAGGTTCTACAGTTAAATTAACGATTAAGAGATTTGGGGATGATGATCCAATTGATTTTAGTTTAATTAGATCTGAAATTATTGTTAAAACTGTAACGTATTCAGGAATGCTTTCAAAAGATACAGGATATATTAGATTAAATAGGTTTAACAGAAATACACCTTTTGAAATGCAAAATTCTATTTCAACATTATTGAATAACGATGCGACTGCTTTAATATTTGATCTTCGAGACAACGCTGGAGGTTTATTAACATCTGCAATTTCCATGTTAGATATGATGATTTTAAAAAACACAACTTTAGTATCTACAAAAGGAAGGACTAAAGATTCAAATCGAACATTTTATTCCCGAAGGGACCCGATAATACCTAAAGAAGTAAAAATCGCAATATTAATCAACCAAGGAAGTGCTTCAGCAAGTGAAATTGTTGCAGGATCTGTCCAAGATTTAGATAGGGGCATTATAATTGGTCAAAAATCATTTGGAAAAGGTCTAGTCCAAACTCAATATTCATTTGATGATAAGCGTAGCATTAAAATCACAACAGCTCGATATTATATACCAAGTGGACGGTTTATACAAAAACGCGATTACATTGATAATAAATATATTATGAATGCATCAGATGAAGATTCAATATTTACTACAATAGGTGGTAGGACAGTATATGGCAACGGTGGAATCACCCCAGATTCAACTATTGAACCAAGCACTATGAAATCATTAACTAGCCAGTATTGGCGTAGTGGGTATTTTTATTCATTTTCTCAAGAGAACAAGCACCATTATACTTCTTTTGAATCTGTTTTAAATGATGATAGTTTATTAGATAAATTTAAAAACTACACTGCAAGTAAAGAGAGCGTTGATCTTCCTGGTGAAAAAGAGTTAAATATTGTAATAGAAAAAATTTCAGAGTTGGATTCAACAGATATTAGAGCTAATGATGCATTAAATCTTCTCAGCGATTTTTATGATAGAGAAGAAGATAAAAGAAGAGAATCTGAACAAGATGAAATTAGAGAATTAATTTTATTAGAATTTGCAGGATTATTTAATGGAACTGAAGGACGACTTAAGCAAGCTCTCAAAAACGATGAAACTGTTCAAGTTGCTTTAGATGTATTATCGAATAGCGGTACATATCAGGCATCTTTATCTAGTACAGAAAATTTTGAGAATTAAATGATAAATACTTTTTCCGACGTAACTATTAACCCAATTAAATTCTTTAGTTGTTTTACAGGGCGATTAGCTCAGTTGGTTAGAGCGCTACGTTGACATCGTAGAGGTCAGCGGTTCAACTCCGTTATCGCCCACTTATAATAATTTGATTAGTATAAATATTTATGAGCCAAATAAAAATTACATTACCAGACAAATCTGATCGATCCTTTGATTCTGGCATTACACCTTTAGAGGTTGCCCAAAGCATTGGAGAAAGACTTGCTCAAGATACTGTTGCTGCTAGTATAAATGGCAAATTAGTAGATGCTACAACTCAAATTACTCAAGATTGTGAATTAATATTGCATACTGGTTCTACGAATGAAGGTCATGATGTCTTATTACACAGCACAGCACACTTAATGGCTCAAGCTGTGAAATCACTATGGCCAAATAGTCAAATAACTATTGGTCCAACCATTGAAAACAGGTTTTATTATGATTTTGACATTGAAGAAACATTTTCTGATGATGATTTAAATAAAATCGAAAATAAGATGAAGGATATAGCAAAAGAAGATTTATCTGTATCAAGATCTGAATTAGATCATGATCAGGCTATTAAATTATTTGATAAACGAGGAGAAAAATATAAAGTTGAAATCATCAATGAAATAGATTCATCTGATCAAATTTCTGCGTATCAACAAGGTGATTTTATTGATTTATGCCGTGGCCCACATGTTCCATCAACAGGAAAAATTAAATATTTTAAGTTATTAAGTACTTCTGGTGCTTACTGGCGTGGTGATGAAAAAAATAAAATGCTCCAAAGAATTTATGGTACAGTCTTTTCTTCAAAGAAAAAACTAAAAGAATATTTACATTTTTTAGAAGAAGCCAAAAAAAGGGATCATAGAAAATTAGGAAAAGAATTAAATATTTATACTTTTGATGATGAAGTAGGTCCAGGTTTGCCATTATGGCTACCAAATGGTACTATCATAATTGATGAACTTGAAAAACTTGCGAAAGAAACAGAAGGAAAACATGGATATAAACAGGTACGCACTCCACATCTTACTAAAGGGGATTTATACAAAAAATCAGGACATTTAGATTTATACAAAGACTCAATGTATCCAGCGATGGACGTTGATGGTGTTGAATATTATGTTAAACCAATGAATTGTCCTCATCATCATAAAATTTACGATGCCACTCCAAAAAGCTATCGTGATTTACCATATAAGATAGCTGAGTATGGGACATGTTATCGATATGAAAAATCGGGACAGTTATTTGGACTGATGCGCGTCAGAAGTATGCAAATGAATGATGCACACATCTATTGTTCAAAAACTGATTTTGATAAGGAATTTTTAGATGTGTGTAATATGTATCTAGAATATTTTGAAATTTTTGGAATTGAAAAATATGAAATGCGCCTTAGTTTACATGACCCCTCTGAGTTAGGTAATAAATATATAGATGAGCCTGAATTATGGCTTAAAACAGAGGATGCAGTAAGAAATGCATTAAAATCAGGTGGCGTAAATCATATTGAAATTCCAGGCGAAGCTGCTTTCTATGGTCCAAAGATAGACGTTCAAGTATGGAGTGCGATTGGCAAAGAGTTTACATTAGCAACTAACCAAGTTGATTTTGCAATTCCAAAGCGTTTTAATCTATCTTTTACTGATGAAAAAGGACAAAACCAAACTCCACTATGTATTCATAGGGCACCATTAAGCACACATGAGAGATTTATTGGGTTTTTAATTGAACATTATGGTGGAGACTTCCCATTATGGCTATCACCAACACAAATTATGATTTTACCTGTTTCTGAAAAAACTCATGCTTATGCACAATCAATTGAAAGTAAATTTAGGGATGTCGGGATGCGAGTTAAATTAGATAATCGCCCTGATAAAATAGGCGCCAAGATACGTCAAGCTGAAATCAGCAGGATTCCTATCATGCTAATTATAGGTGAAAAAGAATCTGCAGATAACACAATAACGGTTCGACGGCGGTTTGTTGATGAACAAGAAACCGTTGAAGTGAATAACTTGATAGAGCGTTTTACAACGGAAATAAACAAAAGGAGTTTACCTTATCGCGAAAGTAAATAAGATCAAAATAAATGAAAAAATAAATGCTGATGAAGTACGATTAATATCTGAAAGTGGAGAGCAATTAGGCGTTGTTAAACTAGATGAAGCAATAGAGCGTGCAAAAGATGTTGGTTTAGATTTAATAGAAGTTTCGCCAAATAGCAAGCCACCGGTTGCAAAGATATTAAATTATGGCAAATTGAAATATGAAGAAAAGAAAAAGCAACAGGCCAGTAAGAAAAAACAACATGTTGTAAAAATTAAAGAAATGCGTGTTCGGCCAAGAATTGATGATCATGATTTAGACACGAAAGTAAATCGCGGTAGAAAATTTATAGAAGATGGATGCAAATTAAAGGTAACTCTTATGTATAGAGGTAGAGAAATGTCAAGGCTAGACCTAGGGCTAGATGTATTAAATAGAGTTGTAGAGATGCTTTCAGATATTGCAGAAGTTGAAAAACATGGAGAATTGGAAGGTCGTCGACAGACGATTGTTTTGACTGGAAAATAGGAGTAAGTCAATGCCAAAGCAAAAAACAAGACGCAGTGCCGCTAAACGATTTAGTTTAACCGGGACTGGTAAAATAAAACGAAACAAAGCAAACCATAGTCATATGCTCATTCGTCGTAGCAATAGCGCTAAAAGAAAAATGCGTCAATCAGGTATTGTCGATGCATCGGAAGAAAAGCGCGTACGCCGAATGATTGCTAAATGATTAGGAGAAGATAATGCCTAGAGCAAATAGTTCTGTGCCCAGGCACAGAAGACATCGTAAAATAGTGAAGCAGGCCAAGGGCTACTATGGTGCCCGGAGCCGCAATTTTAAAGCTGCTAAAGATGCAGTTGAAAAAGCTGGATTATATGCATATAGAGATCGAAGACAGAAGAAACGTCAATTTAGACGTCTTTGGATTATTCGTATTAATGCAGCTGCGCGGCAACATGGCCTTTCCTATTCACAGTTTATCTCAAAGATAAAAGCAAAAGGTATCGAATTGGACCGTAAAGTATTAGCTGATATGGCCATGAATGAGCCCAATGCTTTTGCCCAGTTGGCTAAGGCCATCGATAGTTGATGAACTTAAAGGAATCAATTGAATCGGTTCGAAATAATTTTCGAGCCGATTCTGATCCCTTTCCCACTGATTCTAAATCAATTGAACTATTATATGTAAAGTATTTAGGTAGAAAAGGTCTTGTATCTGATCTTTTCTCTCAATTAATCAATGTTTCAAATAAAGAACGACCAAGTATTGGTAAAAATTTAAATCAGCTTAAAAATGAAATAACTAATAGTTTTAAAATAGTTGATAAATCTTCTTCTAAGATTGATTCAATAGAAGAAGATCATACATTACCCGGTTTATCCTTTCCGACTGGTTACATTCATCCATTGCAACAAACAATGAATGAAATAAAAACAATATTTATGAATGTTGGTTTTTCAATCGCTTATGGACCTGAAATCGATGATGATTTTCATAACTTTGGCGCATTAAATTTTCCACCAGAACATCCTGCTAGAGATATGCAGGATACTTTTTTTATTGATCCAGATACAGTATTACGTACACACACATCAAATGTACAAATTCATTTAATGGAAAATGAAGAACCACCTCTTAGATATATAGTTCCAGGTCGCGTTTATAGAAATGAAGCAATAAGTTTTAAGAGTTATTGTCTCTTTCATCAGGTTGAAGGTATTTATGTTGATAAAAACGTATCTTTTGCAGATCACAAAGGTATTCTCGAATTCTTCGTTAAACGCATGTTTGGAGAAAAGACAAAAATGAGATTCAGGCCTAGCTTTTTTCCATTTACTGAACCAAGTGCAGAAGTTGACATTTGGAGTGAAAAAAGGGGGCAATGGCTTGAGATATTGGGTTCTGGTATGGTTGATCCAGAAGTATTTAAATCTGTTAATATAGATCCTGATATTTGGCAGGGTTTTGCATTTGGTATGGGAATTGAGCGTATTTGTATGCTTAAATATGAAATTGATGATATTCGACTTCTATACCAAGGCGATATGAGATTTTTGGAACAATTCTGATGAAAATTTCAATTGACTGGTTAAAAGAATTTGTTGATTTAAATATATCTAGCCAAAAAGTTGCAGATATTCTTACTATGCTTGGGTTAGAAGCTGAATACGGAACCAATTATTCAAATATTGATGGTTTAATAGTTGGTGAAGTTAAAGAATGTACTAAACATCCTAATGCAGATAGATTAACCTTATGTAAAGTTTTTAATGGTAAAAAAACTTTGTCCGTGGTTTGTGGAGCTCCAAATGTAGATAAAGGCCAAAAAATTGCCTTTGCACCCATCGGAACAACATTGCCTGGAGATATTACAATTTCTAAGGTAAAAATAAGAGGTGAGGTAAGCGAAGGAATGATATGTTCCGAGAGGGAATTACAAATCTCTGATGAACATGATGGAATTATGATTTTAAATCAAAAAGCTAAAGTAGGATCAAATTTTAACAATTATGTTAAATCATTAAATAATACTTTAGAGCTAGATATAACACCTAATCGACCTGATTGTTTTTCACATTTAGGGGTATCTAGAGATTTGTCTGCAAAATTAAATATAACCCTAAAACCTATTGATGCTGATCCTATACCTTATAAAAAAAATGAAGCTGAAAAATATATTTCGCTCAAATTTGAGGACCCTGATGATTGTCCACGTTATATTGCGGGTATAGTTAAAAATGTGAACGTTGGTCCTTCTCCAGATTGGCTTGTTAATCGGTTAGAATCTATAGGTCAAAGAAGCATAAATAACTTAGTTGATATATCAAACTTTGTAATGATGGAATTAGGCCAACCAACCCACATATTTGACTACGACAAGTTAAATTCTAAACAAATACTTATAAGAAGGGGTAAAAAAGGAGAGTCCCTAACAACATTAGACGAAATTAAACGAAATGTATCTCCAGATGAATTATTAATTACAAACGGTAAATCCCCATTGGCTCTTGCAGGAATAATGGGAGGTTTAGATAGTGCTGTATCGGCACAAACAAAAACTATATTGATAGAAAGTGCCTATTTTGATGCTCCAACAATTAGAAAAGGAGCAAAGTCATTAGGAATGTCCACAGATGCATCTAAACGATTTGAACGAGGTGCAGATCCAAATGCATCTGAAAGTGCTTTCTGGAGGGTAATAAAGCTGATAGAAGAACTATCAATAGGTGATTGGGTTCCTGGTATGGTTGATCCTTATCCTAAAAAGTTTATCGAAACACAAATTTCGTTAAGTCGCGAAAAATTGGATACCTTATCTGGTGTCAAAATTAAAAGTGATTTTGTCCATGATATTTTAAATAAAATAGGCTGCAATGTTAATATGAAATCTGAGAATCAATGGTTATGTGATATACCGACATGGAGACCCGACCTTGAAAGAGATGTAGATTTAATTGAAGAGATAATTAGATTTTATGGATATGATAAGATCCCATCAAAGTATCATTATCAAAGCATAATGAATTCCAATGAACCTGATCCTCATAAATGCTTAGATAAGATTATTTCAATCATGGCCGGATTAGGTTTCTCACAAGTTTTTAACAATTCATTACAATCAAAAGATATAATCTCATTATTAAAAATAAAATCTGTTAAAATAATGAATCCATTATCTGATACTATGAGTGAACTTAGAACGAGTTTATTTCCAGGCTTATTAGAAAATATTGATTTTAACTACAAAAATAACAATCCTGACATTATGATTTTTGAATGGGGAAATATTTATAAACAAAATAAACCAGGCTTAAAGGGAATTCAAGAAAAGCTACTTATTTCAGGTGTTGTTCATGGATATTTAAATAAGCCAACTGTGCATAGAAAAAAAGGTAGGCGGTTTAATTTTAATGTACTAAAGGGTAGCGTAAAAAATTTGATGGATAGACTATCCATCAAATTTTTAACTTTTAATCAAACTAAAAATCAAGCTGATGGGCTTATTAATTGTTTTGAAATTCAATCAAATAATCATCAACTTGGATTTATAGGTAAAGTGGATCCAATATTTTCTGATAAAATGCATTTAGATATCAATGAAGTTTTTGGTTTTCAATTAGATTTGGATTTATTGATGGAATTGGCAAACAAAACTCCACTATTTAATAGTATTGTTTCATATCCACTGGTTGAGCGTGATTTAAATTTTGTATTAGAAGAAAATATATTAATTGGAAATTTGATTTCCACTGTTAAAGAAAATGGTAAAGATATACTTAAATCAGTAGATCCAATAAATATTTTTCGTCATAGTTCCTTGGGCGATAATAAAAAATCAGTAACAATAAATTTAGTTTTTCAATCATCTACTAAAACACTTGAAGATAAAGATGTAAACCATGTTATAGATGAAATTATACGAGTGATTTCTAATGAATATGGTGCTAAATTAAGATAAATTAAAATGAGTAATACTATGGATGGAAATGAAAATTTTGTAAAAGTAACAATATACGGTCAAGAATACACAATTAAAGCTCCAGCTGATGCTAGGTATATAAAAAATATAGCTGAATATGTTGATGAAAAAATGCGCGAAGTTCAAGAAGAATTGGCTACCCCACAGGTACCAGCTAAAGTTGCAATATTGGCGGCGATGAATATTTCTGATGATTTATTTGCTGAAAGACGAAATCGTGATAAAAGTAATGGCGAAGTAGAACGAAGAGTTTCATCATTGATTGAAGTTGTTGAAGAAGCTATCCAGCAATAGCAATAAAATATATTATGGAAACAAGGATACTATCCGGCAAAAAGGTTAGTTCTTCATTTTATACATCAATTAAACCAAGAATAGATTCACTAAAGTCTTCAGATATAATTCCTGGTTTGGCGGTGATATTGGTGGGAGATAATGCTGCATCCGCAGTATACGTTAGGAACAAAACTAAAAAATTTAATGAACTAGGACTCTATTCAGATACTATTACATTCTCTGATTCAGTATCTCAAGATGAGATTATTTCTAAAATTCAAGAATTGAACCACAACCAAAGTTTTCATGGTATTTTGGTTCAATTACCATTACCAGATCACATTAATGACGATTTAATTATCAATTCGATAGATCCAAAAAAAGATGTTGATGGTTTTCATCCATATAATTTAGGATGTTTGATCTCTGGTAAGTCAGGATTTGTGCCTTGCACACCAAAGGGCATAATGAGAATCCTAGATTATTACGATATAGATCTGTCAAATAAACATGTTGTAGTTGTTGGTAGAAGCAATATTGTTGGAAGACCAATTTCAATATTAACTAGCATGAAAAAGAAATTTAGTAATGCCACAACAACATTATGCCATTCAGGCACAAAAAATATATCTCAATATACTCAAAATGCTGATGTTATAATTTTAGCATTAGGTTCACCTGAATATTTATGTGATAAAGATGTTAAAGAAGGTACCGTAATTATTGATGTTGGAATAAATAGAATTAAAGATTCAACTGAAAAGGGATTCAAGCTGGTTGGTGATGCTGATTACAAATCAATGATTGACCACGCTGGCGCTATAACTCCAGTTCCAGGTGGAGTGGGCCCTATGACAATAGCTATGCTTGTAGAGAACACTGTTGAAGCTGCTGAGAAATCTATTAATTCTTCATTGTAATTAATTTCTTTTGTCCTATTTTTCAAAAGGATAATTCGATCATTGCATGAAAATATTAATTAAAGATAAAAATAATTCTTATTCTATTGATCATCGATATGGTAGATGCTTATCAATACCATATAGATACAATGGAGAACAGCCAAATTTTTATCATGCACCAAAAGGAAAAGCTCGACCAATGAATCAAGATGGTTTTATAGGTAAAACGTCTGATGGAAAAGGGTGCAATGTAGTAACCATTGAACAAAACATACATTGTACAGGAACTCATACTGAATGTGCAGGTCATATTTTATCAGATTCAATATCAATTAATGATGTTTTAAAACATGAATACTACTATACGGAACTAATTTCTGTTTCTCCCGTCACTTCAGAATTTTGTAATGAAAATTACCATTTTCCTATAAAGGATAGTGATCAATTGATTACACGGACAATGATTGATGGAAAAATCCCTAAGAATTCACAAGGACTAGTTATACGTACAACACCCAATTCATTATCTAAAATGAATACAAAATATAATTCATCAAATACTCCTTTCTTTACTACAAATGCTATTGAATACATAAATGATATCGGTATTAAACATCTAGTTGTAGATACACCAACTATTGATCGTTATAGTGACGGGGGAATTTTGGGGAATCATCATTTATTTTTTGAAAAAGAACCTCCCTATAAAAAAACAATTACGGAAATGGCATATATTCATGATAAGATAATTGACGGTTCTTATATTATGACAATTGAAATACCCCCTATGGAATTAGATGCTGCACCATCAAGACCATTTATTTTTAAATTAACGGGGAATAATAATGACTAAGAAAGATGTAAAAAAACCAGAATATTATCAAGATTATCTAGAATTAGAAAAATTACTAAAGATTCAACACCTGAATAGTGATAAGCAAGGCCAACATGCTCATGATGAGATGTTATTTATTGTTATACATCAAGTTTATGAATTATGGTTTAAGCAAATTCTCTATGAACTAGACTCTATTATCAATATTTTTTCCAATAATGAAATCAATGAATCAAATATTGGTCTTTGTGTATCAAGGTTAGATCGTATAACTGAAATTCAAAAAATATTAATTGATCAAGTTAGTGTATTGGAAACTATGACGCCTATGGATTTCCTTGATTTTAGAGAATTCTTAGTTCCAGCTTCAGGTTTTCAAAGCAAACAATTTAGGTTAATTGAAAATAAATTAGGTTTGCTTCAAGATCAACGGTATACATATGGCAATGCTAACTACAAATCTTATTTAAATAAAATTGATAGCAATGAAGTTCAAACAAGTGAAGATGCCGATAATTTGTTTGAATTAATGGAGAAATGGTTAGAGAGAACACCCTTTTTAAATTGGGGAAAAACTTCATTTTGGAAAGAATATGAAGCAGCTATTAATGAAATGCTTAGTTACGATCGATCTCTTATTGAGAATAATGAAAATTACTCAGATAAAGAGAGAAAAATACATTTGAAACATCACCAGTCAACTGCAGGTTCTTTCGGTGTTGTCATTGATGAAAAGAAACATAAGAAAATGGTCGAGGATGGTGATTGGCGTTTATCGCATCAGGCGACACAAGCAGCTTTACTTATTCTACTTTATAGGGATCAGCCAATTTTATATAATCCGTACAAGCTATTAACTAAATTAGTTGATGTAGATGAATTATTTACAACTTGGAGACATCGACATGTGTTAATGGTCTCTAGAATGATTGGGAAAAAAATTGGTACTGGAGGATCAACTGGTACAAAATATCTAAATAAGACTGCCGAAAAACATCAAATATTTAAGGATATTAGAGAATTAACAACTTTTTTAATACCTCGCTCAACTTTACCATCATTACCGTCAAAAATTCAGGATGACTTGGGTTTTTATTATCATGTAAGGAAAAAAAATGGGAAATAATTTAAATGGAAAAAGTGCAATAGTTTGTGGAAGTACTGATGGAATCGGCAAAGCTATTGCAATACTAATGGCAAAACGCGGATGCAAAATAATATTGGTATCTAGAAACCAGGAAAAGCTCGAATTAACACGTAATGAGCTTAATGAATCCGATCAACATTCTATCGTTTGTGCTGATTTTAATCAACCTGATGAATTAAAAATAAAAATAAATACTTTCCTAGATGAATATGGCAGGTCAATAGATATACTTGTCAACAATTCCGGTGGTCCACATGGTGGTCCTCTAATTGAAGCAGAAGAAGATGAATTCCGTGCTGCATTTGAACGACTACTAATCTGTAATCATATAATGGCTAAGGCTGTGGTGCCTGGTATGAAAGAACTTAATTCGGGACGAATTATAAATATTATTTCAACTTCAATTAAACAAGTTATACCTGGCCTTGGTGTATCGAATACAATACGGGGAAGCGTTGCTCAGTGGGGCAAAACATTAGCACTTGAATTAGGTGAATATGGCATAACAGTTAATAATATACTTCCAGGGTATACCTCGACTGCAAGGTTGAAAGATCTTGCTAAATCTAAATCTGAATCAACAGGAGTTGATGAGGGTGATATATATAAATTATGGGAAAATAATACCTCTGTTAAGCGCCTGGGTTCACCTCAGGAAATAGCTGAGGCCGTCTCTTTTTTAGCTTCTGATGCTGCAGGATATATTAATGGCCATAATTTGGCAATAGATGGTGGACGATTTAGTGCATAATGGAGGATATACTTAATTATATAAATGGCGAATTTGTTAAATCTGAATCAAACGAATATATAGATGTGATTGAGCCAGCTACCGGAGAAACCTATGGTAGGGTAGTTGATTCAAATCAAAATGATGTATATAAGGCGATAGATGCTGCTAAAAATTCGTTCTTAGAATGGTCCTCGTTAACCATTAAAAAACGTGCAGAATATTTAAATCAAATTGCCGATGCCATTGAGCATAAAATAGATGAATTTGCTGAATACGAATCACGTGATACTGGAAAACCAGAAAAACTTGCCAAACAAATGGATATTCCAAGAGCTGTATCAAATTTTAGATTTTTTGCGCAACATGCTCAATCTTTTAATTTTGAATCTAAAATAAATAATGATTATTCATCTAATTCGATTATTCATAACCCTTTAGGAGTGGTGGGGTGTATATCTCCATGGAATTTACCTTTATATTTATTTACTTGGAAAATTGCGCCAGCTTTAGTTGCTGGCAACACTGTAATTGCAAAACCTTCTGAGGTAACTCCATTCACTGCTTATAATCTCGCTTCTATCTGCAATGAGATAAATTTTCCTAAAGGTGTATTAAATATAATTCATGGTAAAGGTGATGTAGTTGGTTCATCTATAATCAAACACTCTGACGTTAAAGCAATATCTTTTACTGGTGGTACAGAAACTGGAAAAAAGATTGTGAATGAGACTGCAAATTCATTTAAAAAATTGTCTTTGGAAATGGGAGGAAAAAACGCTGCTATTATATTTGATGATTGTAATTATTCTGAAATGCTAGATACAATTGTAAAATCTTCTTTTTCAAATCAGGGCCAGATATGTTTGTGCACATCACGTTTATTAATTGAATCAACTATATATGATAAATTCAAATCTGAATTGATAGATCGTGTTTCTAGAATAAAAATAGGAGACCCTAAAGATGATAAGACAGAATTTGGAGCAATATCATCGAAAGAGCATTTTGAAAAAATTCTTAAATATATTGAAATAGCAAAAAATGAAGGGGGAGAAATATTGTTAGGTGGCAACCCTATTCAAATTAAAGGAAGATGCGAAAATGGTTATTATATCAATCCTACTATTATAGATTCCTTAGATAACACATCTATAATCAATCAAGATGAAATATTTGGACCTGTAGTCACATTACAATCATTTGATTCAGAAGAAGAAGCAATAAATATTGCTAATGATAGTGTTTATGGTTTATCTGCCACTATTTGGACTGAAAATAATGATAAAGCCGATCGCATTTCTTCAAAAATAGAAGCAGGCGTAATCTGGATTAATTGCTGGTTAATAAGAGATCTTAGAACTCCTTTTGGTGGTATGAAAGAATCTGGTATGGGACGTGAAGGAGGGGATTACGCATTAGACTTCTTTACAGAGACAAAAAATATTTGTAGGAGTAAATAATGAATATTGAATCAACAAATGCACCAAAACCCGTAGGCTCATATCCACATTCAAAAAAAGTTGGAAACCTTCTTTTTTTATCAGGTGTAGGTCCTAGAAAAGGTAATGAAATAGATATACCCGGTGTTGAAATTGATGAGGCAGGTAATATCATTGATTATGACATTGAAACACAATGCCATGCTGTGTTTGAAAATGTAAGAATAATATTAGAAGAAGCAGGAAGTAAATGGGAAAATCTAGTAGACATAACAGTTTTTTTAACTGATATAGATAAAGATTTTGAAACATATAACCGTATTTATTCCACATATTTCAAAGATAATCAACCTTGTAGAACTACGGTTCAAGTAACCTCATTGCCAACGCCCATTGCCATTGAACTAAAATGTATTGCAACAATCGATTAGGAAGTTTTGTATGAAAATGATTCCACCAATTAATTTCCAAGATTGGATTGATGATAATAAACATTTATTAAAACCTCCAGTTGGTAACAGTGTTGTTTATGATCAAGGGGACTTTATGATTATGGTTGTAGGTGGGCCCAACAGTAGAAAAGATTATCACGTAGATCCGATTGAAGAATTCTTTTATCAATTAGAAGGTGATATGTTATTAAAAGTAATTATTGATAATAAAAGAGTTGATATACCAATCAAA